>CAKZKY010000131.1 GCA_937124575.1 uncultured Pseudomonadota bacterium
AATGTCATCCCGATATTTCTTTCAACATACTCTTTTTTTGTCATGATTTCATTCCCTTCTTAAATTTTTCTTAATACCATTCCCATCTGTCCTTAATGTCCTGCTCTGCATAAGTTAGAGCATCTTTAAGATTGGATATGGAAATTGGTTGTTTTAGCCCCTCCCCTTTGGGGCTTAATAGATCACGGTGGGAAAAACCATGGGTGCAATCATATCTTACAATTGGATACCATTTATCTTTAATCTTTGATTCATACTGGACCACCACCTCTATAACATCACCTTTTTCCACATTGATCTTTATTCTTAATCAGTTTTCTCCATCTGAAGTCAACTCTTTTGTAAATTCTTTTTTCCCATAATAACGTTTTTTGTTTTAACCTTGCTGATCTCTATGTTCTTTATATCAGATGGAAATGTTTTCTGTCAACTTGAGTACCACACAAAACTTATTCTTGGGGACTCGAACCCTCGTCTCCTTGAAGCGCTTCATTTTCCTGGCCCCTGTAAAATAATTTCACAGGGGGAAAAATCTTGACAAGGTTTTTAGGTTGTTATTTAATGCAACCGTTAGGTCATGCAGGTTTCTAATTTGTTTCTCTATTAGGGGTTAAGGAATTACCAATGGTTTTATAGGTAGAAATTGTTAACCACTTCTGATGCCTTTGCAGGGTCCGTGGAGTTTCAACAGCGTTATGGGGCTTTGAGTAATGGGGATTTTGTGAACCTGATCTATCAGAACATATTGGGAAGAGCACCTGATCAAGGAGGGTATAACTTCTGGATGGATAAGTTGGATCGGGGGCAGATGACGAGGGGGCAGGTGATGATCGGGTTTTCAGAGTCCGAGGAGTATCGGCAGAAGAGCAATTCAGAGATCTTTGTGACGATGATCTATATGGGGATGTTGCGGCGTGGGCCTGAGGAGGATGGATTTAACTTCTGGGTCAATGCGATGGATTTGAATGTGGGTAACCCAGAGATCGAGTTATTATTGATCAACGGATTTCTCAATTCAGCGGAATATGCGAACCGGTTTGAGTAAGCCACTCGGAGCTGAACGAGATGACGGAGGAGATAGAAAAAGCCTGATTCATTCCAGTTTGGAGAATCAGGCTTTTCTGTTCTGAAGGGATAAGGGAGATCTTAATGGACAAATGAAATACGATATTACGATTGCCTGACCCCAAAGGCTAACCAAAGGCTAAGGAAAGATTGACTTTTAATCCTTTGGTCTGAAGGTATTCTTTGACTTCCTTTATTCTAAAAATTCGGTAATGAAAGACCGAGGCGGCCAGGAGGATCTGGGCTCCACCTTTAACGACGGCCTCGTAGAAATGTTCAAGCTTACCTGCGCCGCCCGAAGCAACCACGGGTAAATCTACTGCATCGGAAATGGCCTTTGTAAATTCCAGATCATAGCCAGCTTGTGTTCCATCGCCGTCCATGCTGGTTGGTAGGATGACTCCTGCGCCCAATTCTTGGCACTGTTTTGCCCAGGCCACAGCGTCTTTACCCACAGGTTTGGTGCCGCCTGACACGACCAGCTCAAAGCCGGATAACATCGTTGGATTTCTTCTCGCATCAATGGCAATCGTGATCTTCTCTTTGCCGAAATGTTTAGAGGCCTGTTTTACCAGATCCGGATTATTTACTGCAGCGCTGTTCATTGAGATTTTACTCGCCCCTGCCTTTAGGACCAGTTCAATATCTTCAAGGGTTGAGATTCCTCCTCCAACGGTTAATGGGATTTTAATGACGGATGAGACATTTTTCACCCATTCGAGCCTCGTCTTTCGGTTTTCCACTGTGGCCGCAATATCGAGCATGGCCAGCTCATCGGCCCCCTCTTTTTCGTAGAAGGCCGCATTTTCAACAGGATCGCCTGCATCTTTGATATTGACAAAATGGATTCCCTTGACCACTCGGCCTTCTTTCATATCAAGGCATGGCATGATTTTGATGATGTTCATTTAAATCCCCTTTCCTTCAGATTAAATTCATTCTATTTCTAAAATCGATTGAAGTCAATGGCTCCTTTCTCAGTGGGAGGCTCTCTTGACAGGTTTTTCTTTTTCGTAGATAAAAGCGTATACAAAAAGAGAGGGGAGCTTATGAAGATATGGCCTGATTGTATTCCCTGTATTTTGAAGATGTCTTTGGGAGTTGCTCGCATGGCAATGGAAGGCGAGGACCAGATTGAGCGATTTATGAAGGAGGTTTTAAGATTAAAATATTTCAGTTGGAGAAATCGACATGTCACCTCTCCCGAAGTTATTCGAGACATCTGGTTAAAATTGATCGCGGTGACCGGAGAGCCGGATCCTTTAAGAGAGGTCAAGGATGAACAGAATAGAAGAGCTCTGGCGATCTATCCGAAGGCAAAAGAATTGGTTCTCAAAAGCAAGGATCCTTTGTCTAAAGCCGTTCAATTGGCCATTTTAGCAAATTCGATTGACGCCATGACAGATATTAAAGGAGGATCGCCAGAGGAGGTCATTAACAATTGGGACCGATTTAAAATTGCACAGTATGGTTTGAAGGGTTTAAAGGAAAGGTTGAAGAAGGCTCGGCATCTGGTCTACTTTGGAGACAATTGTGGGGAGATTGTGTTTGACCGCCTTTTGATCGAACTCCTCCTCGAGAAATATTCTATCAATGTCACTTACGTCACTCGAACTCTTCCGGTGATGAATGACGCCACATTTCAAGACGCCCTTCATATAGGCATGGAAAAGGTGACTTATGTTATGGAGAATGGAATCCCTGAACCCTTGCCAGGCACATTTCTAAAAAGAGTCCGAACTGAATTAAAGAGGTTGATAGAAAGATCAGATCTGGTGATATCCAAAGGTGGCGGAAACTACGATTCACTGACGGAGGAGGAGAGCCTCAAAGGGAAGATCCTCTTTCTATTTTTGGCCAAGTGTTATCCCTATTGTCATCTTCACCAAGTTACTCTCAATGCCCCTATAATCTATCATTTTTAGGGATGGCCGCATGGTTCACACCATCGAAATTTGCTAAATTGATATTTCCAGTTCTATTGATTACAATTATTTTTGAAAGAACAAACCGCTTTTAGAAAGAGGTTTTTTGATAAAACCTCGAAAACCCTCCTTTAGTTTTAAGTCCTTTAAGGAATTGGAAGTCGTCCTCAATACAAAATCACTACCCGAATATCATCCTGTTTCTTCGAAGAGTCCTGAAGAGGCAGTAGGCTCTGAAAGTGAAGAGAGGTTATTTCAAAGAGCCATGGAGGGTGTTAAGCCTGTCAATGGGAAAGAGCGGATTAGAAAGGTTCCAAAAATCGAACTGGTCGAGGGCTTTCGAAAGAAAGACGATGCCGAGGCCCTAAAGAGACTTGAAGACCTTGTTCATTATGGAAAGGGATTTAATGTCGCTAATACGCCAGAATATATGGAGGGGACAGGATATCATATTCATCCGGAGATTGCGAGGAGGCTTCATCGAGGGGAGTATTCCATTCAGGCCTATGTGGATCTCCATGGATTGGTCGTTGAAGATGCCGAAGAGGTTTTCGAAAAGTTTTTGAAATGGGCCACGATGACCGGTAAAACAGGCATCCTGGTAATCCATGGTCGGGGGTTCTCGTCGCCTTCGGAACCGGTACTAAAGAGAAAGGTTGAAGAGTGGTTAACTCGTGGTCCATGGAGGAAGTGGGTTGTTGCTTATTCAAGCGCGAGGAAATGTGATGGTGGAGCAGGGGCAACCTATGTCCTGCTTCGTAAGCGACCTATATCGAAGAAGTTTAAGATGAAGAGAAGAGGCAGGGAGAGAAACTAAAGGTAAGTAAGCATGGAGTGTAGAAATCATCCCGGCAGAGAGGCGATTGCAACATGTCAAAAATATGAAGCAGGGTTTTGTGAGGAATGTTGTGAGTGTCTCAATATTGACCACTGCTGTGAATGTATGGATTCAAAAGTTTACTGCAAATTCAGGCCCCAGTGTTTGATATGGGAGATGTCAAAGGACAGGAGGAAAGAGACGATAGGAAGGTAAGAGAAGAGAGAAGAGGGGATGAGTATTTTTAGAGGTTCATCTGGGTATTGAGTGGGTAACCTCCCCTTATGTTAAGGGGAGGTGGGGAGGGGTTATCTTATTTCAGGTGACCAGGATAC
>CAKZKY010000132.1 GCA_937124575.1 uncultured Pseudomonadota bacterium
TCGTTGGATCCAAACCGACACCGATCACAGCAACGAAATGATCACCACATATTACTCGGACCCCTTCCTCAAAAAAATAAAAACTTTTTGTCTTGACAATAAAAAGGGCCGTGGTTAAAATATTGTTATACCATAGGGGGGTATAGTATGAAGGTTGAGCGACCTAAGAAAGAGGTGGTGATGAGACTAAAGAGAATCGAGGGTCAGATCCGCGGGCTTCAAAGGATGGTGGAAGAGGGCGTTTCGTGCCCGGATGTCCTGACCCAGGTGGCTGCTGTTACGGCAGCAATCAAGAAGGTGGGGGCGCTTATCGTCCAGACATATATGGCAGAGTGTTTAGAGAAGTCAGAGGAGGTGGGGAGCCAAAAAACTGACAACCTGAAGGATTTTCATAAGGCCATCTCCAGGTATATAGATTGGGCGTAACTGGTAGTACGCAGAGAGCATAGAGCATGGCGCAAAGCGTGATTGATCAGGAGATCAATTGATGAATGAGACGAAGGGGTTAACGAGAAGGAACTTTCTTAAAAAGGGAGCGATGTTCACAGCCATTGGTGCGGCCTGTAGCGCTGGAATGGTCGAGATGGCCTCAGCGAAAGACGGGACATACGCTACCCTAATTGATCTGACAAAATGTGATGGATGCAAGAACGAACCCATGCCCAAATGTGTTGAAGCATGTAGGGAGGAGAATAAGAAGAAGTTTCCCGAGCCCAAAGAGCCGATCAAAGACCTCTGGCCCCAAAAGAGCCATGACGACTGGTCGAAAAAGAGGGATGTGACAGATCAACTTACCCCTTATAACTGGACGACCGTCCAGAAGATTGATCTGGAGGGAGAAGAAATCTACATTCCCAGACGGTGTATGCACTGTGATAATCCGCCCTGCGCTAACCTTTGTCCTTTTGGTGCGCTTAATAAATATGGCGACGGTTCGGTTGTGATCAATCCCGATCTCTGCATGGGAGGTGCAAAATGTAAAGTGGTTTGCCCGTGGCATATCCCCCAGAGGCAGAGCGGTGTGGGGTTTTATCTCAAGCTTCAGCCCTTACCTGCAGGAGGCGGGGTAATGTATAAATGCGATCTTTGCCATGATCGGATTAAGAAGGGCCAGATACCAGCCTGCGTGGAGGCATGCGAAAAGAGGTTGGGAGCAAAGAAACCCCTCTATTTTGGAGGAAGAGAGGCCATCCTGAAGATGGCTCATAAAAGAGCCAACGAGATCAATGGCTTCATCTATGGTGAAGAAGAGAATGGCGGGACGGCTACTCTATATGTAAGTAAGATTCCCTTTGAGAGGATTGATTCCAGATTAAAAGAGGCGAAATCGAACCTCCTCATGGGAAAGGTTCTCAATCCGCTCCGTCAGGTCAATGCATGGGCAAAAGGTTTTATTATGGGTCCGCTCATCAGCACCTTGGGTGCCATTGGCCTTGCCATCTACCACCGAAGAGAAGAGAAAAAGAGGAGAAGTGATGCAAGAGAGGATCATCGAGAATAAAGAAGTGGTGGTGCGGCACAGCATCATTGAACTGGCCGAACATTGGATCCTTGCAATCTCTGGCCTCCTTCTGATCTTCTCTGGGTTTGGAGAGTTACCGATGTATAAGAGATTTATGGTAACTCAGATTCCAGGGCTGGGTTGGGCAGGAGATTTTTTCATCAATTTGAAAATCCATTATCTTGCTGGAATCGTTTTCGTCTCGGTCATGGTCTTTCATGTGGTTTATCATGGATGGCTCGGCCATCAAGGGCTTCTACCTAAAAAGGGTGATCTGAAGTCCTCGATCAAGACAATCCTCGCCATGTTCGGCATTGGTGAAGAACCTAAATCGCATAAATATCTTCCCGAACAGAGGCTGGCCTATGCCTATTTAGGCGGGGTAGGGTTGATTCTGGTTTTGACAGGTTTAGTGAAGGTCATTAAAAATTTACCCAGTGTCTATCTGCCGCCAACTTTGATTACGACAATGACATTGATCCATACCTTTGCCACGGTTTTCTTCCTTTTAGGAGTTTTCGCCCATTTGGCCGCATTGATCTTTAAAGTGAATCGGCCTCTCACCAGATCGATCTTTACTGGCAAGGTGGATTTGGATTACATTCGAGAACGCCATACCCACTGGTACGAGGATTTAGTGCAGAGTCAGTTCAAAGTGAGAGTTAAGTCCGAAGCTGAGGTTGAAGTGAAAGAGGAGGTTTCTGAAGAGATTGAGGTCAATAAAGAAGTTGGGGAGATTGATGTAGCCAGAAAGGAGGGGTCCCAAGTGGCTACGATCTTAAAAGTGAAAGGGATGAGCTGTCAGCATTGTGTCATCTCAGTGACAAAGGCACTCAGCCAATTGGATGGAATAAAGAATATACAGGTGGACCTTGCCAGGGGAGAGGTTCAGTTTGATAATACAAAGGCAGTGGCTTCAGATCAGATCGAGAAAGCCATCATGGATGCAGGATATGAGGTGATTCCGTCATAGCACGGAACACTTAAACTCGAAGCACGAAATCAGAAATCCGAAACAATTTCAAATGACCAAAATACGAATTCTGGGCAAAAGAGTGTTCAATGTTTTGAAAATTTAAATTTAGGATTTGTTTCGAGTTTCGATATTCGAATTTCGGATTTATCATTAAAGGGGAGAAAAAGATGCCTATCTACGAGTATCGATGTCGAAAATGCGAAGAAGTTTTTGAGAGGATTCAAAGAGTGAACGAAGGAGCAGAGTCAATCGCCTGCCCCTATTGTGGAGAATGGGAACCGGAGCGACTGCCTTCCTGCTTCTCTTCTGCAAAGAGTTCTAAATCTTCATCTTCCTGCGGATCATCCAGACCTAAAGGGTTTACTTGATGTTAATTCACCACGGTGGTCCACCGGGTTTACCCCATATCAAGATTTCTGAAAAAATCCAGAAGTCTCAGCAGTCCTATTTCTAAATCTGCGTCATCAAAGAGTGAAAAGCAGCTTTCAGAGCTCTCTAAA
>CAKZKY010000133.1 GCA_937124575.1 uncultured Pseudomonadota bacterium
ATAAGGGGAGGATGGGTAGGGTTATGAGTCCTTAGGCCGTAGCCGCTATGTAAAGACTATTCGGGATTATTAAGAAACAGTGAGGTAAACTATGAACCCCAGAGAAGCTTATGCTGCAAAGCCCTGGCTGAAACATTATCCCGAAGGGGTTGTGGATAAAGTCGATATACCCTCCCTCTCCGTTCCTGACCTCTTCGACCAGATGGCGGAAAAATTCGCCAATAAAACCGCACTGATCTTCTATGGGAAAAAGATCAGCTATGCGAAAATAAAAGAGGAGGTTGATCGTTTTGCCACTGCCCTGGCCGACCTTGGGGTGGCCAAAGGAGATACTGTGGCGCTCTACCTTTTAAACTCTCCTCAATATGTAATCGCCTATTTTGCTTCTCTCAAAGTCGGGGCAAAGATCACACCGATCAGCCCGGTTTATACCAGCCATGAGATAAGACATCAACTCCAGGATAGTGATGCAACGACCATAGTCTGTCAGGATATCCTTTATGAGAATGTGGAAAAGTCCGGTGTTAAACTCAAAAATGTTATTCTAACTAATATTGCTGAATACCTCCCTACACTTAAAAAGATTTTGGGTAAAAGTGCCTTTGGAAAAGTTTACAGCGATTTGCACGTCCCTACTCCAAAATTTATAAAGGAGGCAGGTTTACTCCAATTTCAGGATTTGTTAAAGAAGTATCCTCCTCATCCTCCCAAGGTGACGATCGACCCTGCAAAGGACATTGCGGCCCTCCCCTATACTGGAGGCACCACAGGGCTTCCTAAAGCTGCCATCCTCACCCATGGCAATATGGTGGCCTTACAGGCACAGGTGAGGGCTTTCTGGCCTTTCTTTGAAGAAGGCAATGAGCTGGTCATCGCCTTTCTGCCCTTCTTTCACATCTACGGTCAGGTCGTCGTCATGCTCGGAAGCATCTGCCAGGGCTTTACCATGGTCCTCTTCACCACTCCCGACATTGATGACATCCTCTCTGCCATGGAACGGTACCAGGCATCGGCCTTCTATGGCGTCCCAACTCTCTATGAATATCTGAAGGAATATGAAAAAACAGACAGGGTGAACTGGAAACGTCTCAAGTTGATCGCCTGCGGTGCAGATACGCTTCATGAATCAACGATTGATGCCTGGGAAAGGAGAACTGGAACGAAGATCTTTGAAGGCTATGGAATGACCGAAACCACGGCCATCAGCCACGGTAGCCCAATCCATCGTCCTAAAAAGGGCTCATTTGGTGTACCTCTCCCTGGTATGAAGGCTGCCATTATTGAATATGAAGGCACAAAGTTTGTGCCACCCGGTGAGGTGGGAGAGCTGATCCTCTGTGGCCCCAACATCATGCAGGGTTATTGGAAAAGAGAAGAGGGAACCCGCGAGGCATTGATCGAGATTGATGGAGAAAAGTGGCTACGGACCGGAGATCTGGTCAGCATGGATGAGGAAGGTTATTTTCACTTCTTTGACCGCAAGCGGGACCTCATCAAATACAAAGGCTATTCCGTCTTTGCCAGACACGTTGAAGAGGTTCTCTACAAACATCCTCAAATCAAGGCGGCTGGCGTTGTGGGAGTTCCAGATCCAAAAGTGGGCCAGATCATCAAGGCCTATGTCGTTCTTGAAAGCGAAGCCCGGGGTAAGATTTCTGAAGAAGAGATCATCAACTTCTGTAAAGAGAACCTCGCTCATTACAAGGTCCCTAAGATCATCGAATTCAGAGGAGAGCTTCCGAAGACCGATGTGGGAAAGGTGTCACGCAGAGAGCTGAGGGAAGAGGCGGAAGAAACCTGAGATGACCGAACCTTTTCTTGAAATCAAAGGACTTACCAAAAGTTTTGGCGGCCTTCGTGCGGTCGACAACGTCACCTTTTCTATGGAAAGGGATCAGGTCCTCGGCCTGATCGGTCCGAATGGCGCTGGTAAGACCACGCTCCTGCGGTTAATGACCGGCATTCTTAAGCCTGATAGTGGAAGCGTGCGTTTCATGGGCAAGGAGATCGTGGGCCGAAAGACCTGGGACATCGTCAATATGGGAATTGCCTGCACCTTTCAGAATATGAGGCCTTTCCGACGCCTTCC
>CAKZKY010000134.1 GCA_937124575.1 uncultured Pseudomonadota bacterium
ACTCCGGCTGTAAAAGCACACGCAATCAAACCTAAAAAGATTGTATTCATCTCTCCCCCTATGTCATAAATAGATTAGAAATATTTTACCACAAATAAGCAGATATTGAAAGAAATTTTTTCATTTAGGTTCTTCCAGCTTTTTGGTGGGTGGTTAACCTCTCTTAAAAGTCCTTCCATCTTTTCTCCCATTAAATTAAGGGGAATGAATAGGTTTAAAGAAATTATGAAATTCTATAAGAATTATTAAACATTATAGAAACTGCTAACCCTTCCACGCCTCCTCTTAGCCTAAGGGGAGGTTATCGACTCAATACCCTGATGAACACTTTTAAAAAATTGACAAGAATTATTCTAATGTGATATTTATTCTAATAAAGAAGGGGCAATATGAAAAATGACAAACAGGTGCCTTTTAAGCTTACACCTCAGCGAATGGCAATCCTGAAATATCTTGATGGCAATAAGGAACATCCGTCTGCCGAAGATATCTTCAAGGGGGTATCGAAAAAATTTCCCACCATGTCCTTTGCTACCGTCTACAACACACTTGAGGTATTAAAGAAACGTGGGCAGATCGCAGAACTAAACTTCGACCCTTTCAAAAAACGATTCGATCCCAATCCTGAGCCCCATCATCATATAATCTGCCTTGGATGCCAGAAGATCCTTGATGTCAACAAAAAATTCGCCATTGATCCGCCACAAATGGAAGGGGGAAAGTTTGAAATTATCGGCAGTCACATTGAATTCTATGGTTTTTGTTCAAAATGCAAAGACAAAACTTAAATAGAGAAGAGGAGGAAAGTCGTCATGTCCAAAACCGAACAGTATCTAAAAGAAGCATTTGCAGGTGAATCTCAGGCAAACCGGAAGTACCTTGCGTTTGCGGCAAAGGCGGAACAGGAAGGTTATCCTCAGGTTGCACGTCTCTTTCGGGCTGCTGCCGAAGCTGAGACCATCCACGCCCATAATCATCTCAGAGTCCTAAAGGGGATCAAAGGCACCATAGAGAATCTCCAAGAAGCGATTGCTGGAGAGACTCATGAATTTAAGAAAATGTATCCTG
Source organism: uncultured Pseudomonadota bacterium (assembly GCA_937124575.1). Taxonomy (GTDB): domain Bacteria; phylum Desulfobacterota; class BSN033; order BSN033; family UBA1163; genus RBG-16-49-23. The sequence continues at coordinate 1,069 of CAKZKY010000134.1, forward strand.
AGATGATTGATGCTGCAAAAGCAGAAGGCCAAAAAGATGCAGAGCGGAGTTTCAACTTCGCCAACGAAGTCGAAAAGATCCATGCCCAGCTTTATCAGAAACTGTTGGATGGATTGGACAAGCCTCAGGAGAATTATCCATACTATATCTGCCCGGTCTGCGGATACACGGCTGAAAAGGAGCCTCCCGGCACCTGCCCGGTCTGTGGAGCCAAGGGAAACCTCTTTAAGAAGATCGAATAGAAATGGGAAATCCCTCTTAGAAAGTTTTCAACTTTCTAAGGGCGTAAAAAGGAGAGGACTCATGAAAGACCGAACAGGAATTGTAACCATGAGAGGGAACCCATTGACTCTGGTTGGAGATGAACTGGAGGTGGGACAGCCGGCCCCAGACTTCACTGCTCTGGATAACAATCTGTTACCGATTCCATTCTCTTCTTTCCGAGGGAAAATCTGTATCCTCTCATCTGTTCCGTCCCTGGATACTCCGGTCTGTGATATGGAGACCCGAAGATTCAATGAGGAGGCAAGTCGATTAGGTCCAGACATTGCGATTCTGACGATCAGCATGGATCTTCCCTTTGCACAGAAACGGTGGTGCGCTGCAAGCGGCGTGGATAAAGTTCAAACGCTTTCGGATCACCGGGACGCCAGCTTTGGGATCTCTTATGGCATATTGATCAAAGAACTGCGCCTCTTAGCAAGGGCTGTTTTCCTGGTGGATCGGAAAGGAACCCTCCGCTACATCCAGATCGTTAAAGAACTGACGAGTGAGCCGGATTATGAAGCGGTTCTGAATGCCTTAAAAACCATAACCTAAAAAGGGGGGCTAAAAATGAAAAAAGCAAAAGGGTTTTTTCTATCCTTTACGTTCGTATTATTTGTGGCAACGGCTTTATCAGCGACAGCATCCAAGGCACCTGAAAAGGGAGAAACGCTGCCGGTATTTAATCTTCCCATTCCCAAAAGCTCTGCTGAAAAAGCTTACTTAGGACTTTCGGGTGATGGTCTTTTCAAAATCCCACAGATTAAAGCGAAGGTGGTGATCGTCGAAATCTATAGTATGTATTGTCCCTATTGTCAGAAGGATGCTCCTGGGATTAACGAACTTTATCGGCTGATCGATAAAAACCCTGATCTCAAGACCAAAATTAAAATCATTGGGATTGGGGCCGGAAATACGCAGTTTGAAGTGGATGCATTTAAGAAGACCTACCAGGTCCCATTTCCGCTCTTTCCAGATAAGGACTTTTCCATTCACAAAGCCTGTGGAGAGGTGAGAACACCGTACTTCATTGTTGTCAAAAACAATGAGGATGGTTCCCACCAGATTGTTCACGCTCAGATGGGCGGATTTCCCGGGGCTCAACCATTTCTTGACCTGGTGCTTAAGGCATCAGGGCTCAAATAAGGAGGTGAAACCATGCCAAAGAAAATAGGGCTTTATTGGATTGTGACGATCGCTCTTCTCTTTGCATCTCTTTTCTCCGACATGGCCTATGCCACTTCCGATGCCTTTAAGGAAAATATCTACCAGGTGAAAATGCTAAAACCAGTGGACAGCAAGCTCAAGGTAAAAGTGGGAAGTCAGGCTCCGGACTTTACA
>CAKZKY010000135.1 GCA_937124575.1 uncultured Pseudomonadota bacterium
TTGAAATTTTGTCATTTGAGATGGTTTCAAATTGGTCCTGCTGGACGCTTCGCCCGAATATCATATTTCGGATCTGAGCTCTTTGACACGTTTCTGCATGTTCTCCAAGTGGGATCCTGGCCAATAGATTCGATCACATCGGTGACATCGATAAAAAAACTTATGCTGATGAAAGATGAAGTCCGGCACCTTGCCCTCTGCTTGATTGCGGGGAATCTCTTCGAGAGGGACATTGCAGAGAAGGCAGCGAGTGAAGAAACTTTCTTCAGAGAGGGAGAGGTAACCCTTTTTGATCAACTCCTTCACTTGTTGAGAAGGACGATCCTCTGTAAGGGTAAGGATACGGTCTTGCGGCCTCCTCAGAGCGAGTTTCGTATTCCGGGTCAGGATGATACGGCCTTCCTGGCGGGCCAGATGAATCAGCTGATGAAAGTCTTCGCTCTGAAAATAGAGGGTGTCGTAACCCAACATCCTCAATGCTTTTGCCAATTTTCCCAAGGTGCGATCCGTTATAAATTTCATTTCCTTACAGATATTTACCGATGATCGGTTCCAAATCCTTCTTCGTCTTTTCGGGGATCAACTTTTTGCTGGTGATCAAGGCATGCTTCAATGCCTCCGAGCAGATGCAGTCCCTCTTTTCAGGCAGTTTTTTTATGGCCGTCCGGATGGTGCTTTTGGCCGTTCGGACGCTCTGAGCAAGAATTCTCAAGACCTCTCCAATGGAGACATCCCCTGCCTCCTGGTGCCAGCAATCGTAATCGGTTGCAAAGGCGATGGTGGCGTAACAGATTTCCGCCTCCCGGGCAAGCCTTGCTTCTGGAAGATTGGTCATACCAATGATATCCACTCCCCAGGAACGGTATAATCTCGATTCCGCCCGTGTCGAAAACTGTGGTCCTTCAATACAGAGATAGGTTCCCTTTGGGTGAACCGTAGCCCCCACTTCTTCTCCGGCCTGTGCAAGAATTTGGCTCAGAGCAGGACAGACCGGGTCAGCAAAGCTGATGTGGCAAACGATCCCTTCGCTGAAGAAGGTGCTGGCACGTCCAACCGTGCGATCGATGAACTGGTCAGGGATAATCATATCTCCTGGATGGATGTTTTCCTTCATGGATCCTACGGCGCTGACTCCGATAATCCATTGAACCCCCAGCATCTTCATGCCCATAATATTGGCTCTAAAATTAAGGGATGAAGGCTGGATGCGATGTCCCTTTCCGTGGCGGGGTAAAAAGATGATCTTCATCCCTTCAAGGCGGCCCGTAATAAAAACATCCGAAGGATCGCCAAACGGCGTCTTGATCGAAACCTCTTCTACTTCTTCCAAACCTTCCATCTCATAGAGTCCCGATCCACCGATCACCCCTACAATCCGTTCCGACATTTAAGACCTCCTCTACCCTTTAGAGACATGGCTGTAAACAAGAGGAATATGGAGTGTCATGTCCCTGTTTGGCAGCGATGAGATAGATGAAAACTTCCCAACGGGGTTTATTTTTTCAAAATGTTAATTGATTTCATCCACCCTGTCAAACAGGCGATCACTTTTCACCTTTATTCAGGACTTGATGAGAAGAAGGGATAACGTTGTTCTGAAGGTTTGATTCAGACCTTCCCCTGGAGCTGGCCGCAGGCGGCGGAGATATCTGTTCCTTTGCTGGCACGAACAATGGCTGTCAACCCAGCTCTCATCAGAATCTCTTGAAACTCCCTCACCCTTTCTTCGGTCGGTTTTTTGAAGGGAATTTCCGGAGCCTCATTGAGTGGGATGAGGTTAATCTTTGAGGGAATGCCCTTCAAGAGTTGGATCAGCCGCTTTGCATCACCCGTAGAATCGTTAACCCCCTCCAGCAAGACATACTCAAATGTGATTCTTGCTCTTCGTTTGAGAGGAAAGTTTCTCAAAACTTTTAAAACTTCTTTCATCGGATGACGGCGGTTTATCGGCATGAGATGGCTTCGCGTCTCTTCATCTGATGCATTGAGCGAGAGGGCAAGACGAAACCGGATTTTTTCATTTAAAAGTTTTTTCAATTCCGGAAGGAGACCTGCTGTGGAAAGGGTGATCCTTCTGGATGAAAAACAGAATCCATCTGGATGGGCCATCAATTCAATCGCTTTGAGCGTGTTGGTGTAATTGGCCAGAGGTTCTCCCATTCCCATGAGCACGATGTTGGTGATTGAACTTTTATCATGCAGATGTTCTTTTGCTGCCAAGATTTGGTTGACGATCTCAGAGACCGAGAGGTTCCTCTTCAATCCCATTTTGCCTGTGAGACAGAATCGGCACCCGAGCCCGCAGCCTACCTGAGTGGAGACACAAAGGGTGAGCCGGGACTTATCTGGGATCAATACGCTTTCGATCCGATTTCCATCCTCGAGCTCAAAGAGAAATTTATTGGTTCTGTCTTTAGCTTCCTCGATACGAATAGGGTTCAAATTTGAAATTCGGCTGACCTGGCCCAACTGCTCACGGAATCTCTTCGAAAGATTCGTCATCTCGTCAAAAGAACAAACGCCTTTCTGGTAGAGCCATCTTAGGATCTGGGTCGATCGGTATCGTTCCTTCCCAAACGTGGCGATGAAACCTTCCAGCTCAGGAGGGCTGAAATTTTTCAGGTCAACTCTCTCCAAGCAATTCATGAAAGAATGTCAGCCTCGAACAATAAAAATATTTCCCTCTTCTTTATCCTCTTCCCACTGGGGCTGTTTCATAAATACTATTTTGTCACCCTGAATTTATTTCAGGGTCTCGTAATTGGTTGAATTCATTAGATCCTGAACCAAGTTCAGGATGACATTTTTAGGAATTACCTAATTATAACACAGCCTCTCTGGGGAGGAGGGAGGGTGAGGGATCTCAATCTGAAAAGATCTCCAGGGCATTGAAGAAATATTTGATTTCGAAGGCAGCGGTTTCAACCGCATCCGATCCATGAACAATATTCCGTTCGATATTCGATGCGAACTGTCGCCTCAGAGTTCCTTCTTCTGCCTTTTGGGGATCTGTGGCTCCCATCAGTTCCCTCGTTTTTGAGATGGCGGCATCCCCTTCAAGAACCATAACCACGCAGGGCCCAGAAGACATGAAGGTGGTCAGGCTTTCAAAGAAGGCTTTGCCCCGATGGACTGCATAGAAGCCCTCTGCTTCCTTCTTATCCAAATGGATCATCTTCAATCCAATGACTTTTAGACCATTTCCCTCAAAGCGTTTGATGACCTCGCCGATCAAACTTTTGCTCACACCATCCGGTTTAACAATTGATAATGTCCTTTCCATGAGGTCCTCCTGTCAACAGATTGTTCGCTCCTAATCTATCTTTCTTAAAACTGTATTGTCAAGACAGGGAAGAATTGTTGTCATAGAAATCGGTTTAAAACCGATCCCTACTTTAGCCAACACCTCAACATTGACAAGGGAGAGTATGTTCGACTATAAGGTATATAAATTTTGATTTATCCGGCTTTCATAAAGGTGCTTTCCCTCTCTTAAGGATAAGAAGGGGAGGGGAGTTATAGGATATAGAAAGCGTCCTATCTGAAATGGAACGAAAAATAGCCCCTCCTCACCTCCCCTTAACCTAAGGGGGTACCTGCTCAATTGCCGGATGAACCATAAATTTCCAAAAAGGAGAATTCGATGGAGGCGAGACAAGAAAAACCTTACGATGTGATTATCATCGGGGGAGGACCTGCAGGAATGACGGCCGGACTCTATGCGTCGAGGGCGAAGCTCCGCACCCTTCTGATTGAGAGCGGCCTATTCGGAGGCCAAATGACGACGACGGAGTTGATTGAAAACTTCCCGGGCTTTCCGCAAGGGGTGAGCGGTGAGGAATTGAGCAGGCTGATGGAGGAGCAGGCAAAACGGTTTGGAATGGAGACGATCAGCGACGAGGTGACAGAGGTTTCTTTAGAGAGAGACCTGAAAAGAGTGAAGACTTATGGCGGAGAATATTTATGTCGGGCGCTCATCATCTGTACGGGGACGGAGTACCGGAGATTGGGCGTGCCGGGCGAGGAAGAGTTCAGAGGCAGAGGGGTTTCCTATTGTGCCACCTGTGATGGCGCCTTCTTCAAGGATAGCCGGATTGTTGTCGTGGGAGGAGGTGACTCTGCTCTCACCGAGGCCCTGTTCCTGACGAAGTTTGTAAAGGAGTTGACCATTATTCATCGGAGAGATGCCCTGCGGGCGACGAAGATATACCAGGAAAGAGCGCTCAACCATCCCAAGATCAGATTTCTATGGAATTCTGTGGTCCAGGAGATCAAAGGCGATAACGTTGTCCGCTCTGTCGTTGTGAAGGATGTGAAGTCCGGGGAAGTGAGGGAAGTGGAGACCGAAGGCGCTTTTCTCTTTGTCGGATTGGTCCCAAGAACACAATTTCTTAAAGGGCTGGTTCTTCAGGATGAATCCGGATATATCATTACGGATGAGAAGTGTGAAACCTCAGTGAAAGGCATCTTTGCGGCTGGAGATTGCCGGAAGAAACTCCTGCGTCAGATTTCAACCTCGGTGGGAGATGGAGCAACAGCGGCTTTTGCTGCCGAGAAATATCTGGAAGAAGGATAAAGAATAAACATTGGGTGTGGGCAAAGCAGAGGAGGCCCATATCGTTGATTAAAGGTCATGTTGATTGTCTTATTTAAAGAGTATCATAGGGCATGAAGAGTCGTCTTTTAACCATTCTCCTCTTATTCCTTGGTGCCTTGATCCTCCCTGGGATCTCTTTCGGAGAGGAAGTCAATCAGGATGGATGGCCAATTCCAGATTTGAGAAACCTCGTTCCTTACTCCATTGCCATTCAGAGGGCGGATGGAGCGGAGAAGATCGTTGAGAAATATTATACTTCGGATGGGGGCCATGTAGCCAGATTGATTGGAAATGGAAAGATATATGCCTACGCTGTGGATAGAGATAGAGAACCTCCGATTGACTACCTTCTCCTTGATACGGAAGGGTTTGGCAAATTTACGGTTCGATTGAAATCGAATGAAACCTATAGACTTCCGGAGTGGATTTTTCGTTAACTTTTTTAGAGGGCGTATCCTATTTCCATATCTGCGTTTTTTATGTTATGATAAATGTAATTGAACGGACGAAACCAATCATGGTTTGAGACAGGAGGAGGTGAGAAGAGATGAGAGAGAGCGTGGAAAAGGCTTTGGAGAAGATTCGCCCTGCCCTGAAGGCAGATGGTGGAGATATTGAGTTGATCGATGTGGTGGATGGTGTGGTTAAGGTTAAGCTGACCGGTGCCTGTGGAGGATGCCCGATGTCGCAGATGACTTTGAAGATGGGCGTGGAAAGAGTCTTGAAGCAACAGGTTCCAGAAGTAAAGAGCGTTGAAACGGCGTAAGAAAGGGTAAGGGGGCTATGCCCCCTTTATCTCCTACCCCTACGATCTTTGTTTTTTAGTAACCCTTCGTCATCCAGAACCCTTTCGTTTTTGAGGCATCGAGATCCTCAGGACGTATTCCTCATTTAAACCTGAAACAAATCACTTGAAAAAAAGGATGGTCTCTCCTATGATATGCAAAAACGTCGAAGGAGGGCTCAGATGAAAAGAGAATGGAAACGTTTTTTCAGTGCGGGGGTGATTCTTTTTCTTGTTATTGGAGCTTATGGTTGCGGGGATCTCTTCTCCTTTCGGACCCTTCGTGAGAGAGAGCCAGAAGTAAAACAACCAATCACGACTTCCTATCGCTTTGAAGATATTCCACTGCCACCGGGTATGAATCTCAATCGGAAAGAGTCCTTCGTCTATGAAACAAGGGCCATCCGGACAGGACTTCTTGTGTATGAGGGGAAGGGGGAGATAGAGCGGTTGGCCAATTTCTTTAAAGAACAGATGCCGAATTATCAATGGAGACTGGTAAGCAACTTCGAACTCCACAATGTCATGCTCACTTTTATTAAGGAAGGTTGGAGCAGTGTGATCTACATCCAACCCCAGGCCGATGAGACGAAGCGGATTGAGATCCGGGTGGGTCCGATAGAGATTAAGATTCTTCCTGGAACGACATCGAAATAGAAGGATTGAAGGTCCTAAGGGTAACCTTCTCTAAACCGAAGAGAACTATTGATATATGGCCGATTCCATCACCTTAGAGTCACCCGCCAAGGTCAATCTGAGGCTGGAGATTCTC
>CAKZKY010000136.1 GCA_937124575.1 uncultured Pseudomonadota bacterium
CCAGAAAGAGGAGAGCCAATAAGATAACGAAAATTTTCGTTAAAGTGTGTTTCACACTCAAAAAATAACAGACTTCAGTAATAAAGTCAAAAACATGAATCTGAACCAATTCCCTTCTCTTTACCCCGCAAGTTATTTTCGCTTCACAAAAATTGTAACCTTGTGCTAAAATATTACATCATTTCAGGAAATGGATTAATATTCCATTTCAATTCGATCAACCCTTTCTTTTTCAGAATGAAGGAGGATATGATGGCCAGTATAAGAAACGGGATGGCGACTGTATGCTTACTGGGTATGGGGTTTCTCCTTTTTCAATGTGCCACTCAACAGGAAGCCATACCACCCCAACAGCTCCTCGATCAGATCGTTTTGGAATTTGTTGGAAATCGGATTGAACTCCGAAATCCTCTGCCTCGAAGCGGGGAAGAAGTTGAGGTGATGGTGATTGTTCACAATCGAGGAAATCGGGATGCCAAGAGAATTCCTGTTTTTTTCTATGATAACCTCAGGGTCTTTTCAACGGAAGAGATTGATTTAGAACCAGGAGGACAACGGAGGCTAATCGCCCGGTGGAAGGCCACGATGGGTAGCCATACCCTCTCTGTCATCATTGACCCTGCCCATCACTTTAAAGAAATAAATAGGGAGAGAAGCGAGGTTTCAACAACTGTTTGGGTGAAGTGAGAAGGCCGCCTATCTCTTTGGAGGTCCAATAATAATGGGACGAGGCTTTATATGGATTAGGACGTTCATCTCCCTGAGGTCACCTCCTACTGGGACCTGGAATTTGAGTTCGGATGGAGAAGTAAAGATCGAATCTTCTGGCAAAGTGACAGGATCGAGCTTCAACAGATAATCGCCCGGAAGGATGTTTTCAAAGATGAATTTTCCATCTTCATCGGTATAGGTGTTATTGTCTCCTGGCTCTAAGAGAACCAGAACATCAGAAATCCCCTTTTCCTCAGAGTCAAACTTGCCATTCGCATTGGCATCGTTGATGATTCTCCCCTCTATTCTGCCTGAGGCGATCAATTGAAAATTCACCTTAACCGTCTCTCTCAATTTAACCTCTATCTTCACCTTCTCCGGACTGATGACGCTGTAATCGGCGGGGATCCTTCTCACATCGAGTGTAACAAGATGGCCCCCGACTTCTACCCTCGGAAACTGATAAAATCCTTTTTCATCTGTTTTAACGAAGGAACCATCTTGCAGGCGAATGGAGACATCCTTAATCCCTTCCTCTCCAATATCTTGAATCCCATTTCGATTGATGTCGTTAAACACAACACCCTCCACCCTTCCATGGCCCCTTGTTTCAATTCCCGGCCTGAGCCCCGCAATCTTTTCACGCCTTCCCCAATCCAATCTTTTCGTAAGGCGAAGGTTGGCTTGAAGACCTTGGGATTTGAACATATCCCTCTGAGGATTAAGAATTTTGTCGTATCGAATGTCACCGTAAAGTTGGATATTCCATGGAAGTTGAGCGCTCAATCCAAACGCCCCTTCGATTTTATCCCTTCTGGAGTCTTCTTCCTTATCTTTCAATTTATAGTAGACCGCCTCTCCCCAACAAGAAAGGTTTTCGGATAGGTAGTAATTAACTCCGATCTTTCCAGTGAGCCGGCTCTCCTTTCCGCTGGTTCGATATTCCTTCTGATCCATTTCTCCTTCGAGATAGGCGAAAGAGGTTTTCATAAAGTTTTGTCTGATACCAAGGGTGATAATATTTTGAATAGATTCAATCTCTCGGGAAATATCATCCGAGTAATTTATCCTCCGATAGCGCACATAGGGGTTGAAATCTCTATATTGATATCGGACTTCCGAAAAGAGCGTGGAGGTGAGATTATCAATGGGCGAAGGGTGAGCGAAACGAGTTTTTCGGTCGGTCATATCAAAGGTTAAATAGAGGGAAGGATATCTTGGGGCGAAAACAGAAAGTCCGACAAGACCTCGTCGGGTATCCAGGACATTTCGGTCCGATTTTTTTGATACGTTATCATGAAACTGATCGGCATTTCCGAAAAGGGTGAGTTCTTTCCATGGTCTGTATTCTGCGAGGAGAAAGAAACCTTCCTGGTCCCTTTCAGCCTGGGTTGCCTCATTCACAAAACGGTAATCTGTCCCAATTCGGCGGTAATTGGCTTCCAATTTGAAGTTTTCTGTCTTGAGAAGGGGGCCCACTCTTAAAGCATAATCCTTCTGACTCTTAACCCTTTGTGTTCCTTGAAAATCACTTCGTCGAAATTCAGTCAGCCATCTCATCCATTTAAAGATTTTCAATTCAGAATCAAATAGGAGGATGTGATTGCTCTTCGTAACAGGCCGATCGTTATTATCCACCTCATCCTGTGTTCTTAGGAACCCTGTTCCTATGAGAAGACCTGGAATGGGCCGGAAATTTCCCTTGAATCCATAAAAGGATTCATCCAAAGGGTCATACATCTTTCCGAGAAGGCCCTTAAGCCTTGCCACTTTTCCTCCGAATAGGTGGACATTTCCCCATTTCGATAAGAGATCGGATCGAAATCCACGAAAATAGATGTCAGGATAGGTGGAATTAGAGAATTTTTCCGGTAGATTTGTAAATAGAATCGAAGTGTCCCCTATGAGGTTATTCAGGATGAAATCGTTAAATCTGAATTCCCTTAAGGCAAGGTATCCTCGTCCCAATTTATTCATCCGGTCGTCATTTTTACCATTAATCCAATCGAGCCAAAGTTGAAGCTTTCCAATGTTTGGCACATTCTGCCAGGCATCCAGATGGTAATTCATTTCATATTGGCCTGTTTCACTGATAGGAGTTTCGCGGCGGACTGACCGACCTTCAATTCCGGCTGTCGCTCCCCCTTCGTCGAGAGCGCAACACGGAGAGGGGAAAATGGAGAGCGGGAAGTAAAGAGTTAAAAAAGAGAGAACGGAGAGAAAGAATTTAAAAAGTTTGTGAGGGTTTAGTGATAGTCGTGACTTCAAGTCCACCCGCCTGGTTTCATGGGTTAACCTTTTTACCCGTTAGAAATTTGAAAACTTTCTAACGGGGTATAGTCAATTTCAATAGATGTTTCTATTTTATAGAGAAGACAGTCTCAGCGCCGATAAGCTCTTTCCTTCCAATATCAACCACAGCCATAGCCTTGTAATTTCCAGCTGGGATAGGTTTTTCATAACTGACTCGAATCTCCCTTTCCGATTCTGGAAGGACAGGGACATCCGGAATTTCAATTTCAAATGCCTTCTCCCCTTTTTCATCTTTTACAGTGATGCCACCCTTTGTCCTGTAATGGACCTTTCCTGTATTCTGGAGGGAGAGGATGAAATCCATGCCTTCTTTTTTCAGTTCAGTCGTAAGACTATTGGCATAGCCCTGTGGAGTGGGTTTACCCACGACTTCATAGAGAATGGTAACGATCCGTCCCTTGATGAAGACCCGCTTTATCTTCTCTCCCGGGGCCACGTCAGGGACTGTTTCAAAGATGATAGCAGCCCGGTATCCGCCATCGTCAATTCCCTGTGGCACGGTGATCGTATATCGCACATTCTTTGTTTGTCCTGGACCTATTCTGAAGTCTACTGGATTGATTCGAATCCATTCTGCACAGGAATAGGGGTTCTTTCCGGGTTTCATAAACATCAGGTTTCCATCTTTGGTCAATGTCCAATCCTCAATAGAAACCTTGAGCCGTGTGGGCGCTGTTCCATCATTAGTAACCAAGATCATATCCGTGCCCTTTTCTCCCTGTTTGACCAGGTGTTCGACCCGGATGGGAGAGACGCTAATGGAAACCCCTGCAGGGAAGGCAAAAGAGGCGGTTAGAAGTAGAATGGGGATAATTAAGAAAATTTTCTGATGCTTTAGATTCATTATATCACCAATCATCCTCGTGACATCGGAGTGGATCAAGGCGCACTCAAAGTAAAGGTGGTAGTAACAGAGAAGTTACCCGTATTATAGCTCCATAGGTTAGCAATCCTGTAGGTGAATGTACCAGTCCGGGCAGGATCTAGATTCCCTACTCCTTGTGCTGCGATTTGAGCAACAGTTCTGCTCATTGTTCCATTGATAAAAGGGGGCTGGGGTGTCACTGTCCAAGAGATATTTGAGATGGGGATGGAGGGGCTTAAGTCTCCTGAAGCAAGGTGAGTCAATCTCCAATTATTACCGGCATTTCCTCGGACCCTTACCCTAACTCCAACCGTGCTATTTGCGGCAATGGATGGCATTACATCAGGGTCTGCGTCTGGAAATGAAATGGAGGAAGGTGAAATCGTAAGAGTAAGAGTTTGTGAAAAGCCTGATTGAATTCCGTAAGATACGGAAAAAACAATGGAGAAAATAAAGATGAAAGTTAACCTCTTCATATCAACTGCTCGAAAGTATAAACTAAAATATATTGTGCCCACTATTAGATTGAGACAGAAGAAGAAGGTTGTTAACCCATCCTCTCATGGGGCAGTCAAGGTGTAGGTTGTTGAAACCGTATAATTCCCAGTGGCATAAGTCCAACTGTTGGCGATAGAATAATTAAAAGCCCCACTATAGATTCCAGAACCTGTCCAACTGCCGGCAGGCACGTTGGAGCTGCTGCTCATGGTGCCTCCCACATAGCCCGCTCCGGTTGCTGTCCAGCTCACATTGGAAATCGGAATAGTAATGCCTAATCCTGCAGTTAAATCTCCGCTTGACCTATGAGTTAATGTTGCTGTGGTTGAGACCCCTGTTCTTACTTTGGCTGTAACAGTGACCGGATTTTCATTGGCAGGAATTGAAGGGGTTGTATCAGGGTCAGCATCAGGAAAGTTAATGGCAGAAGCACCTAAGGTCAATTTGGCCCTTGCGCTGACGGCCATGTTTACAGTGAGAGGTCCTGTTTGCTCTGGAGCAAAAGCGGGGATTGGGCTTAATAGCAATCCTAAGATGACAAGAACTGGGATTAATTTCCTCTGAAAAGTCATAAACTTTTTAACGGGATTTACCGGATCTTCCAGATAGAAATATAGAAAAGGATAGATACCCTTGAAAAAGGGTATCTATCCTTTTTAACTGCCCTTCCAAATGCTTTATGGAGCGGTCAATGTGTATGTTGTTGTTACGGTATAATTTCCAGTTGCGTAGTCCCAGCTATTGGCCAGAAAGTAGCTGAATGAACCAGTACGGCTACCTGAGCCTACCCAACTGCCTGCTGTCTGTTTTGTTGTATTCATGGTGCCTGATACATACCCTGTTCCTGTTGCTGTCCAGGTTACATTGCTTATTGAAATTTCATCGCCCCCACTTTTTAGATCACCAGCAGCTTGATGTTCTAATGTAGCCGTGGAATTCTTTCCTGTCCTGACCTTTGCTGTAACAGTGACCGGATTTTGAGAGGCAGAAATTGAAGGGACTTCATCAGGGTCTGCATCAGGAAAGTTAATGGTAGAAGCACCTAAGGTCAATTTGGCCCTTGCGTCCACTTGGGCATTCACTGTTAAGTTCTTTTCATCTGAGGCGGCAAAAGCCACTCCTGCCATTAAAGCCAAAATTAAACCAACCGCCAAAACAAAACCCATTTTTCTCATTCTACTTCCTCCTTTCTTTTTTAAGATGAAAAAAAATTGTTACAAATTTTAGAATGCCTTATCATGCAAAGTCAATACCAATCCATCTTTTTTAGCAGTTTTTGATAAAAATCGTTTAATATTGAAGTGGTTAAAAAATTTTTGGTATTGAACCATTTTTTACTTTCTCCTAAAATTAATTTAAAAATTGACAAATTTTGTACAATAGATAAGTAAAATTGTCAAGTTTTTATGGGGCAGTGAGAATAAAGAGGGCGGTTGTCCCGTATTCGCCTCTCGCATATTCCCAGCGGTTAATTAACCTAAAGGTAATGGTTCCTGA
>CAKZKY010000137.1 GCA_937124575.1 uncultured Pseudomonadota bacterium
ATGAAAAATCTGGGAAATTCCATAACACTGTCCTTAAAATTTGTCAAGTTAAAACATAGGGATAAATCAGGGGATGCTTCTAATTGATTCTCCACGGTAAGATATAAATTTAAACGAGGGTCTAATTTTAGAAAAACTATCAAGAACTGAATTGAATTTCAATCTCCGTACATTCTAACAAAGAGTTAAACCCGAAGGATTAATTGCCACCCCCCTATTCATGGTGATGGTTGGGTCATTCAGCACCTCGTCCTTTGTAAAATTTGGTTTATTGGTCTGACCAAATGAATATTGTTGACAAGGTGGTTTCCATTTGTTATAAAAAAAGGCTTTTACACCATTGGAAAGCTACGGAGTTTATAACGGAGTGAACCCTAAGTAGGGAGGGAAATAGGGAGGATCATATGGCTCGATTGTATGAGTATCAGGGAAAGAAGTTACTCAAAGAGGCAAAAGTTCCTATCCCCCTGGGAGAGGTCGTGACCACCGCCCAAGAGGCAGGGAAGATTGCAAGCAAAATTGGAAAACCCGTGGCCGTTAAGGCGCAAATCTGGGCAGGAGGCCGTGGAAAAGCCGGAGGTATCAAATTCGCCTCCAATCCTGAAGAGGCAGAGAGAGTGGCAGGGGAATTGTTGGGATCCACTCTAAAGAATTTGACCGTGGAAAAGGTCCTGGTCGAGGAGAAGCTCAATATAGAGAAGGAATATTATGTCGGTGTGATCATTGATGCCTCACGAGAAGTCCGGGCACCTGTGGTGATGTTCAGCACGGAAGGGGGCGTTGATATTGAGTCCGTTCCTTCGGAAAAGATCGCTCAAACCAATGTGAATGTTCTTCGCGGATTCCGGTTCTACGATGCACTCAACCTTGCTGTGAAGTTGAATGTCCCCAACACCATCCTTCCCAGCATCGCCCAAGCCATCATGGGCCTTTTTCAAACCTTTAAGACTTATAATTGTCGCACTGCGGAGATCAATCCTCTTGTGTTGACAAAAGAAGGGAAAATTCTAGCAGGGGATTGCCGGATAGCGATTGACGATTCCTCGGTCTTCCGACATCCAGAATTGGGGATCGAGGTGGCCAGAGAATCCGCGACTCCTCCGACAGAATTGGACAAGATTGCCTGGCAGATCGAAGAGGGAGATCTGCGGGGAACCTGCTATATTGCGCAGATGGCTCCGGAGATCAAGGAACTGAACTATGTCGGATATCATGGCATTGGAGGAGGTGGGGCGATTCTTGGAGTTGACGCATTGAACCGTCAAGGTTTAAAGATTGCTAACTATGCGGATACAAGTGGTAATCCAACTGCGGCAAAGGTTTACAGAGCGGCCAAATTGATTATCAACCAGCCCGGCATCGAAGGGTATATGCTGGGCGGTTTCATCGTGGCCAATCAGGAACAGTGGCATCATGCCCATGGTGTGGTTAAGGCCCTTCGTGAAGAGATCCCGAAGCGCCCAGGTTTTCCATGTGTGATCCTTCTGTGCGGAAATAAAGAGAAGGAGTCTATGGAAATCTTGAAAGAGGGAACGGCAGATCTGCCAGGCCGATTTGAGTTCTATGGAAGCGACAAAGTTTATGAGACCGAATTTTTGGCCAAACGAATGAAAGCCCTAATTTTAGAGTACCGAAAGGATAGAGGGATTTAAAAGGGGTAGGGAACGCATATATGCATTCCCTACCTCGTTAGGACGAGGGTAAAGGAGGTAGCGATGATTGAATTTAAAGAGAGGACGATTAAGATCATCATTGACGATAGCAAATGCACGGACTGCAAGACGTATGCCTGTGCAGAAGGCTGTAAGCGCTTCGCCCGTGGGATCTTGGTGATCAAAGACGGAAAACCAGCTCTCGCCGGAGATGCCGCCTATGCAGAGAGGGTCGGGACAGAATGTCTGGCCTGCGAGTATGAATGCTGGTTCAGAGGAAATAAGGCGATCAAGATTGAAGCTCCGATTCCTGGTCTAAAAGAGTATCTGGAAAGACGGGGGCTATCACTTTCATGAGAAGGAGTGAGAGATGGCTATCTTGTTAGAGAGAAATACAACCGTATTGGTTCAAGGGATAACCGGAAGGGAAGGATCGGCACGGGCCGCCTTTATGAAAGGGTATGGCACAAAGGTTGTGGCAGGTGTGACTCCAGGGCGAGGTGGAGAGGAAGTTTCAGGCATACCTGTTTATAATACCGTTGAAGAAGCGGTCAGGGCTCATGGCCGGATCGATGCGAGCGTGACCTTTGTGCCTGGTCCAGGGTTGAAAGAGGCTGTGTTCGAAGCCATTGATGGAGGGATCAAATTTATCGTAATGCCTGTCGAGCGAGTTCCTCTTTACGACATCCTTGAGATGATGGCCTATGCAAAAGTTCACGGCGTCAAACTCCTTGGACCGGGTTCGATCGGCATCATGAGTCCAGGAATTGCCGTTATGGGTTGGTTAGGAGGGTCTCCGGAGTTTGCCCAGAGGGTTTTCGTACCAGGACCTGTGGGCGTGATCTCGAGAAGTGGGGGGCAGTCTGGTACGGTTCCATGGGCTATTAAGGAAGCAGGCATGGGTGTAAGCACGGTGATCCATATCGGGACAGAGCCGGTCTTAGGGATGTCCTGTGGTGATATCTTGCCTCTGTTTGAGAAAGACCCGGACACCAAGGCGGTTGCGATGTTCGGAGAGATTGGAGGACCTTACGAGGAGGAGGCGGCTGAAGCCGTCCGAACGAAGGCTTTTACAAAGCCTCTTGTGGTCTATGTGGCTGGCGCTTGGGCACCAGAGGGAATGCGTTTCTCCCATGCGAGCAGTATCATCGAAAGAGGCAAGGGATCGGCCAAAGATAAGATTAAGTCTCTGAAAGAGGCCGGAGTCCATGTGGTGGACCGACCCGATGAAATTGCTCCAACCCTTAAAGGACTGCTTGGAGTTTAAAAGGTAAAGGTGACGATGCCCGTTTTGTTAAAACGGTTACGTTATTCGTCTTAATGCTTTATAAGACGTAA
>CAKZKY010000138.1 GCA_937124575.1 uncultured Pseudomonadota bacterium
TTGAGTGGCTCATATTACTGCTTAAACTTTAAAGGCGGCTAATTTTTCATTTATAGTTTTCACGCAGGATTCAGGTTAATTTATAGATTTCAAAAATTAGTTGAGGTGGAGATAGATGTCGGGAAAGGTGATTGAGATCCTTGACGAAGGATCTGGTCAAATATACTCCAAGATCACACCTAATGAATTTCGTGAACACATGAGGGAGGAGGTAAAGAATGCCTGGCAGAACAAAAGAACGGATATCAAAACGGCGATTCAAAAATTTGTTCATGATGGAGACTACCTGACAATGGGAGGAGTGAGTTTTGTCAGGCTCTCGATGGCTGCTGTTCATGAAATGATACGCCAGAAGAAGAGGAATCTGAATCTGGCGGCGGGAACCCGGACATACGATTTTAATCTCATGTTAGATGCTGGATGCGTAAAAAATATCGATTGCGGTTATATTACGGGGATGGAGATTTTCGGTATTCCCTATAGGACCCGAAAAAATGCGGAAGAAATGATTTCAAGCGGTGAGATGGGAATCTCCGAGTATGATAATGCCAGCATGGCCTGGCGCCACAAAGCCGCGGCCATGGGCATTCCCTTTCTTCCGGTCAGGAATATGATGGGGGCGGATGGGTTTAAGCACAGTGCAGCCAAAAAGATCCGTTGCCCATTTACCGGCGAGGAGTTAATCCTTGTTCCCGCCATCTAAGCGGATGTCTGTATCATCCATGTCCACCGATGCGATATCTATGGAAACGCCCAGATTGAAGGGGCACTGAATGAAGATCTCGGAAAATCAAAATCGGCAAAGCGCTTGATCATCACAACAGAAAAGATCATTGATACGGATGAGATCCGCGTTTCCCCGGACCGAACCCTGATCTCGTGTTTCTATGTGGATGCGGTTGTCCACATTCCCTATGGAGCACACCCGACGAACATGCCCGGGATGTATTACGTGGATATCGACCATATGAAGGAGTACGTGGCAGCGGCAAGAGATCGTTCCTCCCTTGAAGAATATTAAGATAAATATATCTTTAGTGTTAAGGATTTCAGGGAATACCTCGAGAAGATCGGTGGGAAGGAAAGGCTCCGCTATTTGGAGGATCTCGAACACCTGAGGGTGAGATGAATTGTGGGAAAGGTTTGTTATGAGGAACAGGGATTACAATATCATCGAATTGATGGCCATTATCGCGGCAAGAGAGATTGAGGATCGTGCCGTCCTTTATATCGGCACAGGTATTCCGATGCTGGCCGCCAGTTTAGCCCAGCATATGCACGCCCCCAACATCATCCCGGTTTTTGAGGCAGGAGGGGTGGCTCCTCAGATGCCGACCCTGCCGACCTCCGTAGGTTGTTCGAGGACTACCTACCGGGCGATTCGAACCTGCGACATGCCAGAGATATTTGAAATGGCCCAGTTGGGCATAGCCCATTATGCATTCTTAGGCGGAGCTCAGGTGGATAAATATAGGAACATCAATTCAACGGTGAAGGGCCAATATGAGGCGCCATCGGTGCGCTGGGCTGGCAGTGGAGGAGCCAATGCTTTTGGATCACTCTGCTGGCGTACTATGATTATCATCAACCATGAAAAGAGGAGGTTTATTGAGAAGGTCGATTTCATTACCACTCCGGGTTATATCGATGGACCTGGGGCAAGGGAGAAAGCAGGGCTTCCTCCCGGGACCGGACCTTATCGGGTTTTTACCGATAAGGCATTGCTCGATTTTGAAGAAAAGACGAAGAGGATGAGATTGATCGGACTCCTCCCGGGAATACGTCTGGACGATATCATCGAGAATACTGGATTTGAACTTTTGATCAAAGAGGATTTAAAACAACTTCCTCCACCTACGGATGAGGAATTGAAGGTTCTTCGTGAAAAAGTCGACCCTTTTCGTATCGTTTTAAGTCGGGGGGATAAAATGAATAATGAAGAAAATTGAAATGAGGACAAAAAAGGGGAAATTCATTTTATGAGGGAGGGGAAATCGATCGATCAACTTAAAGTGGGAGATTCAACAGAACTTTCGAAGGTGATCACGGAGTTAGATATTCGGGAGTCCGCCAGGGTAATTGGAGATTGTAATCCTCTCCACTTCGATCAGGCTTATGCGGAGAAGACTATATTTAAGGGGAGGATTGCCCATGGCATATTCTCTCTCTGACTCCTCTCTACAGTCTTGGGCAATATTCTCCCTGGTCACGGCACCATTTACCTTTCCCAGGAGGTCAAGTTCCTTATCCCGGTGAGAATTGGGGATACGATCACAGTTAGGGTGGGAGTGATTGAACTTATCCCTGAAAAGAATAGAGTAAAATCAAAACCACCTGCACCAACCAAAATGGTCAGATCGTGATAGATGGAATCGCCTGGACAATGCCTCCCCAATCCTTAATAATCTCCTCACCACCAATGGCCTGCCTGAAAAAAAACCGACTCAATAAGGTTGGTTTCCATTTCTGGATTTGATGCATTTTGACAAACTTGATCATATTTAGTATCATAAGTTAAGATTTATTGTTTTGTTTGTCCAGCCGTGTAATAAAGTGATAGTCAATTCATATCTTACATAATGGAGAATCTTTTCCGAAAGAGAGTCGGAGAGAAATAGGCTACCGAGTGTGAACTTCTATCGAGATTTTCAAAAAGAAGTGAAACTGCCTCTAACACCCAAAGGGAGATCTACCCGCATTTCCCTTCTTCACAATGCTCACACCCTTTTTAAAAAGAAGGGATATTATGCTTCATCCATTTCAGAGATATGCCATCGCTCCGGCCTAACGATAGGAGCCTTCTATAAATATTTCAAAAATAAGGAGGACATCTTTTCCCAACTCACCTATTCTATTATGCAAGATTTCAAAGATAAAATTGAAAAGATAGAAGTCTATCCCCGGGATTTTGAGGAAAGATTCAGACAAAATTTCTCCATTCTTTTTAACTATGTAAAGGAGAATTTCCATTTCCATAAGATTCTGGGAGAATCCGAGTTGGTCGATCGTGTGACGATTGCATTCTATGAAAATATTGCTAAGTATTATAAGAAATATATCCAGAAAGAGATCCAGGAAGGAAAGATTAAAAATTTAGATCCCTTGGCTCTGGCCTATGGTCTGATCGGTATTTCTTATTTTAATGCTTTTGAATGGCTAAAATGGAAGAGGAAAAAGACAACCGAAAAGACTATCGATCTTCTTATAGATTTTATTATAAACGGGATCAATGGCTCCACACCACTAAAAAAGTCGATGACTATACCGTCCCCCTCCTCTCCCAATAAACTTCTTCAGCCACCAATTGGAAGGAAACTCAGCAGAGGGGATCAAACGAAAAGCAATCTATTACAGGCTGCCGAAGAGGTTTTTGGTCACTACGGTTTCAATCGGGCAAGTATCGTGGAGATCACTCGTAGAGCTAATGTAGCCTTAGGCACATTCTATATATATTTTAAAAGTAAGGAAGATATCTTGGAGTCCTTGGTCAAACATATCTGTCACCAAATGAGAAAGGAAATTCAGATGGCGGTTTCCTCCATTGAGGATCGTCGTGAAGCGGAAAGATTGGGGATCTTCAAATTCTTTGAATTTGCTCGAAAACATAGGGCCATTTATCGTTTAATTCCGGAAACAGAAATGGTCAATGCAGAGGTCGGAAACTGGTATTATCAAAAAATTGATAAGGGGTATATCAAAGGCTTAAAGAAGGGAATTCAGGCAGGTCAGATCAGGAAAATGAATCCTGAATTAATGGCCTATTCTCTTATGGGAATCACTCACTTTATCGCCCTTCGCTGGATCATTTGGAATCCCTTAGCCAAAGCGAAGGTTTCTTTTAAAATCTTTAATGATATCATGGAGTTCATTTTATATGGTCTCCGTAAATAATTTTTCATAATTTTTTTCTTGACAATTTTTTTTATTTTTATTATAAAAAGTAATAGGTGATTCATATCTCATATTTTGAGAGTTAATTTCATTCCCTTTGCTGATTAGTATTACAGCGGCATTTTTTGTCATTCCCGTGGAAACGGGAATCCAGGATACCCTTGGAGTCTAAAATCCTACTGGATACCCGCTTTCGCGGGTATGGCGGATAGGAAGAAGGAGCACTTTTTGTTGGTATATTGTCGGTTTTTCTAAAAGTGCCGCTGTAGATATTAGGATGAGGATAAATAGGCTATAGAAAGGAGGGATTAGGGCTAAGGATAGCAACGGAAATTTATATATCGCTGACATGGAGGAGCTTCCGGAATTATGAGAATAAATAAGTTTGCGAAGATTGAGAGTATTGGCATATATCTTCCCGAAAGGAAGATTAGCAATGAAGAATTAAGTGGGATAATGGAATACGATGTCGAGGGGTACCTTAGCGAGAAAGGAATAAAGGTGAGACATCTGGCAGCACCTGGTGAGTCGACATCGGACATGGCAGTGAAAGCTGCTCAAGAAGCACTGAATCGAGCAAATCTTAAGCCCGGAGAGATAGACCTCATTATCCTGGCCACGGATACACCGGACTACGTGACGCCTCCCACCTCTGCCATCATTCAACACAAACTCGGGGCAAAAAATGCTGGCTGCTTTGATTTAAATGCAGCTTGCGCTGATGAGACAATCGGTTTGGTCATAGGATCGCATTATATTATGCTCGATCAAGCTATAAACCATGTGCTGGTTATAGGAGCATATGGGATGACAAAATGGTTGGACTGGAGCAAGTATTCAGACTCCTCTTCCAAGGTCTTGGGAATGCTCTTTGGAGATGGTGCTGGAGGAGTTATTTTGTCACGAAGTGAAGAACCCGGCTATCTGACATCAAAAATAGTCGGTAAAGGGGAATATTGGGACACTTATGGTATTTATCTCGGTACCGCTTCTCCAATCGACGAACGCATGATTCAAGAGAAAAGACATTATTTGAGATTCCATGAGAATCAGCACAAGGTTCCTCCGGATTTCAACACCTCCCTCTGGCCAAAGTTGATTCAGGAAACCACGGAGAAGGCCGGGCATCAAGTGGAGGAGCTGGACCTGGTACTTCTTAACCAGGTTGAACTGAATGTAGTCAAAGAAACACTAAAAAACCTAAACCTGTCTTTGGAGAAAACCCACTGGGTGGCGGATAAATATGGGTATGCCGGTTCTGCTTCTGCTTTAATGGCTCTTCATGACGCCATAGAACTGAGAAAAATCAAAAGTGGTGACCTGATAATTTTTTGCACGTCTGGAGCTGGGTTTGTCATTTCCTCTGCCCTATTCAGGTGGGTGTAATGCAGAGACGGGTTTGATGATCCTAAGGGAAAGGAGGTGCATCGCATAAAAATTCAAAAATATAAATTTGTAACAAGAGTCAGTGTTCTAAAAACCTACGGAAGGAGGGAGTAAAATGAAAGGTAAAAGCGTAATATTAATTTATGTAGCTTGTACCTTGATATTATTAGTTGGATTTGGCGGCTGGGCAATAGCCCAAAGGGCACCCGCAGGAGAACCAATAAAATTGGGAGCAGTCCTTCCATTGGCTGATATCACTGGCGCCCAGGCAGCTAAAGCAATGAGATTAGCAGTTAAAGAAATCAATCTAAAAGGAGGAGTCTTGGGGCGTCCCCTTGAAGTGATAGTGATGGACGATGAAATGAAGCCCGCCACAGGCGCAACGGCTCTGGACAGGCTTGCTACTGTGGATAAAGTTGATGTCTTTATAGGTGGCATGGCGAGCGGCGTCCACCTGGGCCAAATACCCACACTCAAAAAGCATGCTAAGGTGACGGTATGGATAGGTGCGGCCTCCCATAAATGTGAGGAGGCAGTCGGCCCTGATATCGACTGGTATTTCCATATTCATCCGTGGGACTACTTGCAGGGGGAAAGCTATAGGGAAGGCTGGACGGCAATTAATAAAAAATATCCTCACGTCAAGATAGATAATTGGTTTGTGGCATACGAGGAGGGAGCCTTTGGCACTGCTTCTTACAAAATGAGTCTGGATTTGTATAAAGATTGGATTAAGATAAAAGGAGAATCCTTTAAGAGTGCTCTGCTGGGAGGTGGAGATTACCGGGCTGTCCTGAGACATGCCAAAGAAGCCAATCCTGATGTCTTCCTTTGGCTCGGTTATGAGGCGGATGCTATGGGTTTCGCGGTACAGGCTAAGGAAATTGGATATGTCCCACCTCTATTCATAGGGTCGCCACCTGGATGGCCTCCTGGTTTCGGTAAGTCTCCCTTATCTGAGGCTGTCACACTATATGGCATGTGGGCGCCAGCCATAAAAGAGGTAAGCGATGTGAGTAAACATTTCTGGGAGGCGTATATAAAAGAATATAAGGAAGAACCAATCACCTACTTCTGTCCACTGGGATATGCGAATGTTTATGTGGTCACAGAGGCGATCAAGCGTGCTGGTACCATAGAGAAGGCAGCATTAATATCGGCTTTAAAAAAGACAGAATATAAATCGCCAATGGGGGAGATAATCACTTTCTCGCCCTCAAAGATTATTAAAAATCAAGGCATCAGGAAACAAAAGATAATCCAGTATCAGGGCGGCGAGCAACAGGTGATCTGGCCGTTTGAGTTTGCCACGGCTACACTCAAATACCCATTCCCGAGTTGGGAGAGGCGGTAAAAAATGGATAACCAGCGGTGTGGAAGTTTTGAATACTCCACACCGCTGGTATATTTGGGTTTAAAGTTGATAAGTAAACTCTTCCATAAAAAATACCAAATTGCTGTAACCCTTGTAATTGGTGGGGTCCTTTTAGCCCTGTGGAAGCCTTTTGTGCTTATTGAAGGTCTCCAGGTGGCTGGCTTATATGCTGCGATTGCTCTTCCTATGGCCCTCATCTTGGGAATTGTCGGTATTATCAACTTGGCTCATGGTGATTTTATGATGTTGGGGGCCTATCTTGCCTACCGGTTTACTGTTTACACGGGAGCAGATCCTTTGGTTGCCATATTCCCTGTGTCTCTGGGTCTGTTTTTAATCGGAATGGCGACCTACAGAGGCACCATTAAGTATATGCACGGGGCTCCGGAATTAATTCAACTTCTACTCACTTTTGGGATTGCAATCATATTGCAACAGTTAGCTAACCTTTTGTGGACCTCACATCCCGTCAGCATACATGTGGGTTACGCCTCGGCCTCAGCAACTATCGGTTCTTTTACTTTTGGCACATACGGATTTGTTTATGTAGCTGCCGCTATCCTTGTGTTCATCGGCCTTTTCCTTTTTTTAAGACGCACGAGAATCGGGCAAGCTGCTCTGGCTACAGGACAAAACCCGATAGGGGCTAAGCTTGTGGGAATAAACATAGACCGGATTTATCTCCTGATCTTCAGTATCTCAATCGCCCTTGTGGGCGCCATGAGTGTCCTCTTCCTCACCCGGCATTCAATCTTCCCCCATGTTGGAGGAATCTTTACCTTGAAATCTTTCTGCCTCGCGGCCATGGCTGGTTTAGGAAACCTGACAGGGATATTATGGGCCAGCTTAATTCTTGGCCTTGCCGAGAGCTTTGTTAAGTCCTTTATGGGGTATGCCGGATGGGCGGATATAATATTCTTTTTGCTGATCATCGTTGTGATAATGGTTGGGTCATATCGAAGGCGGGTTACATGAAAAATTGGAGATACATTATTTACACTTTTATCACTGCCATAGCCATACTCTTTCCCTTTTACACGGGGACATATTTACAACATACGGCAAGTACAATCTTAATCTATTTATCCTTAGCATTGAGCTGGGATATGTTATTAAGGGCCGGCCAGATTTCCTTCGGAATAGCCGGTTTCTTTGGAATTGGTGGCTATGCCGCTGCCCTCACCCACCTCAGGTGGGGGATAGACCCATTCTTAAGTATCATTTTAGGGGGTTTGGCTGCATTTTTTATAGCTTTCCTTTTAGGACTTGTGGTATTGCACCTGAGAGGACTCTACTTTGCCATTGTGACTTTAGCTATAGCTGAAATTTTCAGGGTAATTGTGAGAAATTTGCACAGTCTCACAGGGGGGCCTGAGGGTTCAGTGCTTCCCTCTGCCATCTTCAACGGAGACCCTTCCAAAGTATATTGGCTTGTTTTAACCCTTGCTATTATTACGATTATAGTTTCAGAGGTATTTCAAAGGACGAGGATTCACTTTGCCACTACAACCATCCGTAATGACGAACTTGTTGCCAAATCAAGTGGCATTAATATATTTAAATACCTTGTATTCATATTCGCTATTACCTCGGCTCTTCAAGGGATGATCGGTGCTTCCTATACCCATCAATATGCATTTGTTACTCCCGAGGAAACCTTTCACATACACTTCACTTTACTCCCTATAGCCATGTGTCTTTTAGGAGGGATGTATACAACCATTGGTCCGGTCGTAGGAGCATTAGTCTTAGGAACGATAGCAGACTACTTGAAATTGCAGCTACCATATGGCCATCTGCTTGTTTATGGGATCGTTATCGTGGTGGTCATCCTGTTTGTACCAAAAGGAATAGTAGGGACAATAAAGGAACAGTTAGAAAGAAGGAAATAAGCTTTTTCAATATTGTAAGGGGAAAACGGTGGCCATCCTGGAGACCAAATCTTTAACCAAGGGGTTCGGAGGACTGATTGCACTAAAGGAAGTAAGTTTTGAACTCTTTGAAAACGAAATCTTAGGAATTATAGGTCCCAATGGCGCAGGAAAGACAACCCTGACAAATGTGATTTCAGGGATCTACTTGCCAAGTAGTGGGAAGATCGTTTTTAATGGAATGGATATTTCGGAACTTCCCACCCATACGAGGTCTAAATTGGGCATAGGCAGAACTTTTCAGATCGCCCGTCCACTTCAGGGTCTTAGCGTATTACAAAATGTCATGCTTGGATCCCTTTTCGGACGCGGAAATAGTCTGAAGGTAGCTCGCAAAGAGGCGAAAGAGATATGTGACTTTTTAGGTCTTGGGCAAATCGAGAGAGGCATTACAAAACTTACAGTATTAGAAATTAAGAAAATGGAGATCGCCCGCGCTCTGGCCATACAACCTAAGATTTTATTCTTAGATGAGGTGATGGCGGGCTTAAATATAGATGAAACAAAAGAGATGATCGAATCGGTACAAAAAATTCGTGCCCAAGGGATATCCATCTGTGTCATCGAACATGTCATGAGTGTCATAAGAGAATTGACCGAGAGGGTCATCGTTCTCGACAGGGGAGAGAAAATAGCAGAAGGCCCGTATGAAAAAGTATCTGAAAATCCCCATGTCATTAGTGCCTACTTAGGTGAGGAGGAATAATGCTTGGGGTCAAGGAAATAAATAACTACTACGGTAAATTACACGTTCTGAGAGATTTATCCATAAAAGTGGGAAAGGAATCGGTGGGTTTGTTTGGACCGAATGGAGCCGGAAAGACCACCCTAATAAATGCTATTATAGGATTAGCTAAACCATCAAGTGGAGAGATTACTTTCGAAGATAAATCTCTACTCCCTTTGGAAACATATCAAATAATTCGGCAGGGGATCGCTTTAGTTCCTCAAAGCAGAGAACTTTTCCCTCTCATGTCTGTCCGAGGGAATCTGGAATCGGGAGCTTCTTACGTTCCTGGAGCGAAAGAAAAAATGGCCCAGACTATGGAGTTCATCTTTGAGATATTTCCTGTTCTAAAGGATCGATTAAATCAGCTTGCCGGGACTTTGAGTGGAGGAGAACAGCGAATGCTAGCAATTGGGCGTGCCCTCATGGCGACTCCAAAACTCATCATACTGGATGAACCATCATTAGGATTGCAGCCTTCCTTGGTGGCCCACCTTTTCCATAGGCTGAAAGAGATTAAAAAGGGAGTTTCCATCCTCCTGGCAGAACAAAACGTTCGCCAGAGTTTAAAAGCGGTTGATAGGGGATATGTAATCGAGAATGGCAAAATTGTCTTGGAAGACGATTCGAAAGTCTTGACTAATAATGAACATGTGAAGAAATCTTATCTTGGCTTATGATTTTTATAAAAAGGAGGGGCATTTATGTTGGTCGAGCATCCTAAAAACACAGCGTATCCAGGGCCTGACACTGTCTATAATATAGCAAATATAATTGCCCGAAACGCCACATTATCTGGTTTTCCGGACAAGGTTGCAGTGATAGCTTCAGATATGGAGGGAGATAAAGAATTTTCCTACTCCCAGCTCAATTCTCGCGTCAACAGGTTAGCTCATGCCTTAATAAAATCCGATATCCACAAAGGAGATAGGGTCTTTGTTCTGCTTCCAAATAAAATTGAGACTTTGGACATCCTCCTCGCATGTCTAAAGATTGGCGCCATCTATACTCCTGCAAATTTCAGACTTTCCAGCGAGGAGATAAGATTCTTAATAGATGATGTGGAACCCAAAATCCTAATATATGATAGTAACTATAGTGAAAGGGTGAATGAAGTGATTAAAGATCGAAAAAAGCCTCTTTCTCTTATCGAGGTTGGTCCCCACAGACTGAGCGACGCAAAGACTTTTGACAATTTCGTAAGGGAGATGCCTGAGCAAGAACCTGGAGTGGTTACGGAGCCTAAAGAAGAGTGCATGATCCTGTTTACTGCTGGAACAACTGGTAGACCTAAAGGTGTAAAGCATACACATCGAAGCACCTTTTTTGCCTGCCTCAGTAATGGGCTTTCCGCTTCGCTCACCCGCGACGATGTATATCTGGGTGCTCCTCCTATGTTTCACTCAGGCGGACTTACATGTTTCCAGCTTTACATGCTGATGATCAATGGAACCATAATCCTTCAAACCGCATGGACTCCTAAGGAAGCCCTGGAGCTAATTAAGAAATACGGAGTAACTTACCACTTTGGCATAGCCACCCAGCTAAAGATGATGACTCAAATTGAAGGCTGGGAGAATTATGTGGGTTCTCTGAAAGTGGTTAATGGAGGAGGTGAACCTCAGCCAGCAGAATTAAAAAAAGCATTCATCGAAAGAGGTATTAAATATATGAGCGGATATGGTTTGACAGAGACGGGCGCAACAGGATTCAACTGGCCGGCGACAAGCAAAGATGACCCTATGTTAAGTAAAGCAAGCGAGTGCATGGGAAAACCTCCCATGTTTATTGAGGCCAAAATTATTGACCAGAGCGGTATGGAAGTAAAAACAGGGGAAACTGGAGAGATAGTGATCCGAAGGGAACCTACGGGAGCAGCAGGATATTGGAACAGACCCGAGGCTGAGGCTGAGAAATTCAGGGGGGACTGGATATTTACTGGAGACTTGGGGAAAGTCGATGAGGATGGCTATTTCTACGTGCTCGGGAGGACGGATGACATGATAATAAGTGGAGGCGAGAACATTTACCCCGCAGAAATAGAGAGAGTTATCTACAGCCATCCTAAAGTTGCTGATGTGGTGGTTGTCAGGGGACAGCATCCTACCTGGGGTCAAACTCCAAAAGCCGTAATCGTCCCCAAGAAAGGTGAAAGCATAACCGAAGAAGAGGTCACAGAATATGTGACAAAGCACTTGGCCCCATTCAAAAGACCGAGAAAGATAGTATTTGTAGACTCACTACCAAAATCTGAAACGGGAAAGATTGATAAAAGAAGGATAAAAGAACTCTATCAAGAAATATAAAGAAAAAGAGAAACGATAATGTGCCTTTTTTAAAAACCAAAGGTGGGGCAGACATTTATTACGAAGTCTATGGAGAAGGACAGCCCGTTCTCTTCTTAAACGGTATCATGATGAGTACATTAAGTTGGGCGAGTTTGATTCCAACGTTTTCAAAGAAGTTTAAGTTGATTCTGTTTGATTTCAGGGATCAGGGTCATTCCTCCAAGATGAAAGGCCAGTATGATTTGGATATACATGTAAACGATTTATTAGACCTGATAGATGAATTAGGGATACAAAAAATCAATATGTTGGGGCTGTCATATGGTGGACTAGTCGCTTTAAAATTTGCGTTACTCCATCAAAACCGTCTGAATAGTCTTATCGTTGCTAATACAATCAGTTTCATTACCAATCATCTTCAGGAGATAGGTAAGGCGTGGGAGACAGCAGCAGGATTAAATGATGGGGAAAAATTCCTTCAGCTTGCAAGACCCTTCATATATTCCGGAAAGTTTTATGAAAACCATTTAGATCTGATTCATAGGTACCAAGAGATGCTTAAACCTGTGCTGACAGAAGAATGGTTTGAAGGCTTTATAAGACTTTCCAGAAGCACAAGAAATTACTACCTATCCCCAGACCAATTAAAAACGATAAAGATCCCCACCCTCCTCATAGGAAGTGAACACGATATAATAGCTCCTGTAAAAGAGATGATGATAATATACGAAAATATTAACGGTTGTGAATTCATTACCATACCCCAAGCTGGACACGGAGCGTTCTTAGAAAAGACGAACGAATTCCTAACGATTGTTATGGGTTTTATTACAAAATACTCCGTCTAATGGGCAATCTGGTAGAACAAGGCTTCAGGTTTGCACCGAAAGCTTTGATACCCAAAAATGAAAGGGAGTTGACCGTTGTCTCGTAACCAGAGAGTAAATCAACCAGTGACTCATCGTGGGCAAAAAACCAGGCAAAGAATCTTGGATGCTACGGAAGAACTTTTCGGAGAAAAAGGGTATGAAAAGACCGGAATTGTGGATATATGCCAAAAGGCTGGAGTAGCCCTGGGTACATTCTACATTTATTTTAATGATAAGAAGGCAGCCTTTGTAGAACTCGTCAAGGAACTGAACCATTCTATGCGTAAAGAAATTGCTAAAGCGATAAAAGGTATTTCGGATCGCATCGAGATAGAGCAGGTGGGATTTCGCACCTTCTTCGATTTTGTTAAAAAGCATCGAAACCTCTACCGCATTATAAGGCAAGCAGAATTTGTGGATGAAGAAATCTTACACTGGTATTATCGTCAATGGGTTGAGGGTTATACCCGCGGTTTAAGTAAGGCCATAAAATCGAAACAGATTCGTCGCCTTGATCCCGAATGTTTAGCTTACTGTCTCATGGGGATTGGCGATTTTTTGGGTATGCGCTGGGTTATTTGGGAGGGGAAGGTTCCGCCAAAACGGATCTTCAAAGACATAATGACGTTTATTCGGTACGGGTTGTCCACCACAAATTCTTTGGATCAAGAACACAAAAAAAGATTCGAATATAAAACAAAATGAATTCATTAAAAGGTAAAGTCGTTTTAATTACAGGGGCAAGCTCAGGAGTGGGAGCTGCTTTAGCCAGAGAGTTTTCAAAAAGGGAAGCGCGAGTGGTCTTAACTGCCCGTCGTTTTGAAAGGCTTCAGGAGGTGATAAGGCATTGCCCAAACGAAACCTTAGGCGTCAGATGCGATGTGACTGATACCAAAGACAGACAGAATCTGATAAACCAAATTTTAGATCGATGGAAAAAAATCGATATCCTGGTCAATAATGCTGGCTCTGGTATGTATGGGTCGCTTGAATCTATCGATGAGAAGGAGATTCGGGATCTGTTTGAAATTAATATTCTAAGTACTATTTTTTTAACTCGATTGGTACTGCCGACTATGAAGAAACAGGGCGAAGGACTCATCATAAATATCAGTTCAATAGCTGGTTTAGTGGCGCATTCGAATAATGTAGCTGCTTACATCTCGACTAAGCACGCGGTGATAGGGTTTTCAAGAGGATTGGTGAAGGACCTACAAGGAACAGGAATCAGAGTTATTGTAGTCTGCCCCCATCTTATTTCAACCGAATTCTTCGAAAGTTCTACGGGAGCTCAAGAGATGTCCGAAATAATAGAAAAACTACGTTCACGGATGGATTCTCCAGACCAGGTGGCTCAGGGTATTCTCGATCAAATATTTTTAGAGAGGTTTATTATTTTTCCAACAGAAATGTCTGAAAGAGTTTATCATAAATTCCGAGATATCTAAATCCGTAAAGGTCAGAGCTAATGCAAACGAGAGAGTTGAAAATTGCACTGATTACTGGTGGGGCTTCGGGCATTGGAAAGGCAATCGCACAAAAGCTTTCCCATTCTGAGATGTCAGTCTACATAGCTGATATAGATATCTCCCAAGCTAATGAAGCAGCAGAGGCCATTGCGCGGAGAGGTGGAAAAGGGAAAGCATTTCATGTGGACATCTCAAATAGTACCATGGTGGAAGATCTTTTTAGGCAACTCCGGCAGGAGGCGGAAAGATTGGATCTCCTGGTCAATGCAGCGGCCATTCTCGATAAGACGATATTTATCGAAGAGATGACCGATGAACAGTGGCGGCGGATGATATCCGTCAATCTGGATGGAACCTTCTACTGTTGTAGGGAGGCTGTTCGATGGATGAAAGAACATCATAGTGGTCGAATCATCAATTTCAGTTCTGTTGCTGGCCTCACCCCTACCCCTGGGGCACTTCATTATAGCGTAGCGAAGGGAGCCATCATCCAACTAACACGAACACTGGCAAAGGAAGTGGCAAGATATAATATCCGCGTTAATGCCATTGCCCCAGGGTACATACAAACCCCTATGCTGGAAAAGATGGATGAAAAATTTAAAGAGTTCATTTTAAAAAAGACCCCTCTTAAAAGGTTTGGCACGGCTGAAGAAATTGCAAGCCTCGTGGCTTTTCTTGCTACCCCAGAATCTGACTTTTTCACCGGTCAAATCTTTAGCCCGAACGGGGGTCTTGTTATCTAATACACCCGTCTCCCCTCTTGCAGAGGTGGGGAAAGACAGGAGGTTTGAATATGTTAAATGATTTTCCCCACTTAATCACTCATCAGACTCAGGATATATGCTGGGTTAAGATCAATCGCCCAGAAGATCGGAATTCCCTGAATTCAGAGTTAATCACAGAACTGATAAGGCTTATTGAAACGACTGAAGGAACTAATACCAGAGCCATTGTCTTCCGTGGCGTGGGGGAAACCTATTTTATTGGTGGGGCAGATGGCGTTGAGATGCATTTACTTTCCCCTTCTGAAGCAATGGCGTTTTCAACAAATATTCAAAACTTATTTAATCGAATCGAGGCCAGTCCACTTCTTATGGTGGCAGCAATTAACGGACTCTGTTTCGGTGGTGGATATGAATTTGCATTAGCCTGTGATTTTAGAATAGCAAGCAAACGGGCTCGTATCGGCCTACCAGAAGTTAAGGTGGGAATCATTCCTGGCGGTGGGGGTACTCAGCGACTTCCTCGGTTAGTAGGATTGGGAAAGGCTTTGGAAATGATTATGAGCGGTCAACTATATTCTGGTGAAGATGCCTTCAAAATGGGATTGGTTCACTATCTGGTTGAAGATCAAGAACTCGAAAAAAAAGCCGAGGAAATTCTTAGAAAGATATTTGCTATTCCCCAACATGCACTCTCTTTAGCAAAAAAGGCTGTATATGCCTCCCAATATTTTCCTTTTGATCAGGGTTTAAAAATCGAGACAGAAAAATTTGGAAAATGCTTTACCTATGATTTTTTTAGCAAATTGATAAAAGAGCAGCTCAGGGACGGGCGGTTGAAG
This sequence comes from uncultured Pseudomonadota bacterium, assembly GCA_937124575.1. Lineage (GTDB taxonomy): Bacteria > Desulfobacterota > BSN033 > BSN033 > UBA1163 > RBG-16-49-23. Next base: position 15,504 of record CAKZKY010000138.1, read on the forward strand.
ACTTCCATTCAATTAAAATAGAAATTTCACCAGGAGGCAGAATTGATGAAGGCCATAGGGATTGCCGGTAGCTTTCGGGAAAACAGTAATACAGAGTTTTACGTAAAGAAAGCCTTAGAGACCCTTCTGTATAAAGGGATTGAAACAGAATTGATCAGTTTAAAGGAGAAGGTGATCAAGCCTTGCACAGGGTGTTATGATTGTGTGAAGTTAAATCGATGTACTATCGAAGGCGATGACTTTGAGGGAATATTTGAGAAGATGAAAGAATCCGATGGAATCATTATAGGATCCCCTGTTTATTTCAGCTCTGTTGTTCCTCAGCTGATGGCCCTCCTTGATCGAGCTGGATTTGTAGCCCTCTGGTCGGGAAAGTTTTTCACCCGTAAGGTTGGAGGCCCTATCACTGTGGCTCGTCGTGCAGGCCACAATCTTGCCTTTTCTCAGCTCCTTCTATGGTTTTTTATCAACGGGATGATTGTTCCTGGCTCAACTTACTGGAATGTCGGGGTAGCGGGTGCTCGTGGGGCTCGAAATGCTCAGGAGGACGAAGAAGGGATTCAGACGGTGATCCAATTTGCTGAGAATATGGCTTGGTTAATGGAAAAGGTGAAGTGTTAGAGGTTGACTCAAATTATATGGGAGATTCGTCTTGATGATTGAAGGGAAAACGATTGACGAGCTTAAGGTCGGAGATTCCGCCCAGATCTCGAAGACCATTACGGAAGAGATCGTCAATGACTTTGCCAGGGTCATCGGAGATTTTAATCCCATCCACACGGATCAAGCCTACGCCGAAACCACTCCGTTCAAAGTAAAGATCACCCATGGAGCCCTTTCGATCGGGTTCCTTTCCAATGTCATTGGCAACATCCTCCCAGGGCACGACGATCTACCTCTCTCACGAGATCAAATTTCTTGCACCGGTGAGAATCGGGGATACCCTTACCGTTAAAGTGGAGGTGGTTGAACTTATTCCGGAGAAGAACCTGGTGAGATTGAGTACCACCTGTATCAATCAGAACGGGCAGATTGTGGTGGATGGAATGGCCTGGGCCATGCCCCTGAAACCCTGACCACCTCTATTCCTGTCTATTTCTTGTGAATCAACTCCGCATCTATCTCCTCTCCAAAATCAGCAGAAAGGGCTCTCTGCAAATTTTTCAAATCTTCCATCTTCTCAAATTCAACCACCAGATCTCTATCATCCAGCACCTTCAGTCTTCCAAAGCGATTCACAATTTCAATCACTTTTGAGGGATTAACCGTCACCCAGCCCTTCATCCGGCGGACCAGCTCTTCGCCATTGAAGGCCCGTTCGATATGAAGGTCTACCCTTC
>CAKZKY010000139.1 GCA_937124575.1 uncultured Pseudomonadota bacterium
CCAGGAGCGAATCCAACGGAAGGGCAGAATGACCGAATGCTTCACGGCTGCCGAAGGAAAGGAGATTAACCTTTAGCCCCAACTCGAACGAACATTCGACAATTCTCGTTAATATTCCTATTCAAATCAATCTACTTCTTTCAATAAAGCTTCCTAACCCAACTTCCTGACTAACTTTTGGGGAACTCGAGGTATGATTTGGCAATGGTAGAAAGGGTTTTGAAAGGTGAACCGGTCTTTCTATTCTCCTTCTTCAATGGCAAAAAGGATATTCAACCCATCTCATCTCAAGAGAAACCTGATCATCTTTGGGCCGATGAAACTGGGCCTCTGGCCTGTCGTTAAAAAGCTGAAACTTATTTTAAGCAGTTGAAATAGGTCAAAATGGAGTTGGTTAACTAAGCCCATATCCCTTCGATGGGGTAACCGCAGAATCGGCACTTCCCGTTTTTAACCTCTTTTGCAGAAACCGAAAAGTGGGTTCGATGGATGATCTTCTTTTTACATTTAGGGCAGAAGGTGGAGTTCATCTCATGGCCTGGGACATTTCCGATATAGACGTACTCTAACCCTTCCTCCTTCGCAATTCTATGAGCCCTCTCCAGAGTCTCGATAGGGGTGGGTGGAAGATTGGTCAGTTTATAATTCGGGAAAAACCGATTAAAGTGAAGGGGAACTCCTTTGCCAAGGTTCGTTTTTATCCAGAGGCACATCCTCTTGATATCCACAGGGTCGTCATTCAATGTGGGGATGACGAGATTGACAATTTCCAGATGTCGGCCATAGGATTTGATCGTTTTAAGGGTTTGAAGCACGGGTTCCAGCTCAGATGAGGAAATATCCGTATAGAAACTTTCAGTAAAGGCTTTCAAATCCACCGTGACCGCATCCATATATTTGAGCAGATCGAGGAGGGGCTCTGAGCTGATAGAGCCGTTGGTATGATAAAGGGTTTTCAGTCCCTTTGTCTTTGCAATCCGAACGATATCGAACATATACTCGTAAAAGACCGTGGGCTCTGAATAAGTAAAGGAGACTGTTTCGCAACGATGTTCAAGAGCCTTCTTAACGATCTCTTCTGGCTTTATGATGGAAAAAGGGATTTCCTCCATACTTCTCTGAGAGAGATGCCAGTTATGGCAGAATTTACAGCGGAAGTTACAACTTGCCGTGGCTGTGCATAAGATATGAGTCCCAGGAATCATATGGAAAGAAGGCTCCTTTTCAATGGGATCGATCTGATGAGCCGCTGGTTTTGCGTAGACGATGCTATAAAGAACTCCATTGATGTTCTCTCTGTTTCGGCAAAATCCCCTTTTCCCAGGAAGGATTTCGCACCCCCTGAAGCAGAGATGGCATCTCACTCTCCCGTGAGGTAGTTTCTTGTAATATCGGGCTTCCTGAAGAATTTCTGCTCTTTTTGCGCCATAAACATGAGTGGATTTTAGTAGAGCAAAAAGCCAGCATGGGAGAATGCCACGGATTAGACATTCTCTTCCAATTTCCTTAAAAAAATCTCTTCTTGTAATTTGAGCCATACTGAAATTAAGTTTAGAGAGTTTCATTTCCTTTGTCAATCTCAACCGACGAAGAATACTTGATAAAAATCTTTAAATTCTGTAACCTAAAGAATCATACCATCAGGAGAGGGATCAATGACCCTAATCGCCATTCTCATTATTGTTATCATCCTCATCGCAGCGGTTGTTACAATTTATAACAGACTCGTTCGGCTCAGAAACACTGTAAAATCCTCATGGTCGGATATTGATGTCCAATGCAAGAAGCGATTTGACCTTGTGCCCAATCTGGTGGAGACCGTGAAAGGATATGCCGCCCATGAGAAGACGGTCTTTGAAAAGGTGACCCAGGCAAGGTCCATGGCCATGCAGGCAACTTCTCCAGGCGAGATGGCAAAGGCAGAGAATATGATTCGGGAAACCCTGAAAAGCCTATTTGCAGTTGCCGAGGCTTATCCTGAACTTAAAGCGAACGCCAATTTTACGCAGCTCCAGACCCAGTTGCAGGAACTGGAGAATAATATCGAGTATGCCCGGCGATATTATAATGCGGTGGTCCGGGACTTCAATATCCTGATCGAATCGTTTCCTTCAAACCTGATTGCCTCGATGTTTAACTTTAAGCAGGCGGAGCTCTTTCAACTTGAAACCCCCGAAGTGGAGAGGAAGCCGGTGAAGGTGAGTTTTTAAATATTTCGGAAACGGATGGCTGAATTCAGAATGGAGAAATAAATGAAAAATTACTGGAAATTTAGAAAATCAATTCTATGGGCTGTCTTGATTCCCTGTCTCATCCTATTCCCCTCCCCTGCCTTTGCTCAGTATTTCACCATCACAAAATTTCACTCGGATATCATCATTCATAAGAATTCATCCTTTACTGTTCATGAAACGATCGAAGTGAAATTTCATCGGTCAATGCACGGCATCTATCGGGAGATCCCCTTTAAATATAAAAATGAGTTTGGAAAGACAATAACCACACCTACCACGATCCTGTCTGTGAAGGATGAGGCTGGAAAATCATTGAAGTATCAGGTCAAGAAGACTGGAGGTTTGATCAATATCCGAATTGGCGATCCCAAGCAGTTTGTCTCTGGCAGCCAGACTTATGTGATCGCCTATGAAGTGGAAAACGCCATTCTCTTCCTCGATGACCACGATGAGCTTTACTGGAATGTGACTGGAAATTATTGGAGGGCAGATATTGTCACCGCCTCCGCAGATGTTTCCCTGGCCACAGAAGAGAAGAGTAAGGACTTATGGGCAAAAGGGTTTACCGGGCCTTATGGTTCAAAAGCTTCTGATTGTCGTGTTGAGACGGGAGAGAATGGAGCGAAGTTTGCGACAACGGAGAGCCTCCGTCAGGGCGAAGGGTTAACGATTGTCCTCGGATGGGATAAGGGACTGATCTCCCCACCCTCTTCATTAAAGAAATTTTTCTGGTTGATCGATCCAGGGGAAAATTGGATCCTTTCTCTTCCCTTTCTTTCTCTGATCACTATGTTCTGTCTCTGGTACAGCGGAGGTAGGGATCCGAGAGTAAGAGAAGCAGTTACCGTGATGTATGAACCTCCAAAATTTGAGGAAAAACCTCTCCTTCCAGCAGAGGTGGGAGCCCTCATTGATGAAAGGCTCGATTCAAGGGATATTACCTCGACCATCCTCGGTCTTGCGGTCAAAGGATATATCAAGATCGAGGAGAGGAAGAAGGAAGGCCTGCTGTTCGATTCGATCGACTACTATCTCCAAAAGGTGAAAGCTTCGGATGCAAAACTCACCCTGTTCGAGATGGAACTGATGAAAAGTCTCTTCCCCCGAGGTCTGTCTGGAACGCCGGTCTCTGATTTAAAAAATAAATTTTATGTCAATTTGCCTTCTCTGAAAAAAACCCTTTACGGAGAATTGGTCAGGAAAGGGTATTTT
>CAKZKY010000140.1 GCA_937124575.1 uncultured Pseudomonadota bacterium
GGCGGTGTAGCTCAGTTGGTCAGAGCATGCGGCTCATATCCGCAGTGTCCGGGGTTCAAATCCCTGCACCGCCACCAACCTTTTTCCAGCATCTTTCCCTTTTGGGATTTTCCCTCTTGCCATCATTAAAGGAGCGGACGATGTACCACGTGAGCATTATCGGTACAGGGTCTTATGTGCCTGAACGAGTCCTTTCAAACCACCATCTAAGTAAAATGGTGGATACGAGTGACCGGTGGATTATAGAAAGGACTGGGATTCGAGAGAGAAGGATTGCAGGTGAAGAAGAGACCAATACCACCATGGGCATGATCGCACTCCAGAGGGCAATCCAAAACGCCGGAATTAGGCCAGAGGAGATCGAATCCCTGGTCATTGGCACCAACACGACCGAACCCGTATGGCCCTCTTCAGGAGGCCCGATGGTAGAGGGTCTCGGCCTTCGCAAAGACATCCCTTTCTTTGATGTTCAGGCGGGTTGCACAGGCTTCAACTATGCCCTGGCTATCGCAGAAAACTCCATTAAGGCAGGACAATACACCACTGTGGCCGTCATCGGAACCGACAAACTGTCAGCCATCACCAATTATCAGGACCGAAGCACGTGCGTCCTCTTTGGAGATGGCGCTGGAGCAGTCATCCTGCGGCGATCGGACCAGGATGGTCTCATCCGCTCCTATCTTGGAGGTAACGCCGGATCCCGCAATCTACTTCTACTAATCAAGAAAAACGGCTCTCCAAATGGATATATCTCCATGGAGGGAAGAAAGGTCTATATCTTCGCTAAAAGGATAATGGTCGAAAGCTGTCTTCGTGTGCTCGATCCTGCAGGAACAGCCGGGAAAAGCGAACTTCGGGCGTTATTTGAACAGGTGGATAAAATCATTCCCCATCAGGCCAATGCACGTATCATCATGGGCGCAGCAGAGGAATTTGAATCGCGCCTGGGACTGCCAGACGGTGAAGCCAAAGAGAAGATGATTATGACCATTGAACAGTATGGAAATAATTCCTGTGCCTCAATCCCGCTTGCCCTCGATCTCTCCATACGTGAGGGAAAGGTCAAAAAAGGGGACCTCTTAATCTTCGTTGGCTTCGGAGCAGGCCTCACCTATGGAGCGAATCTCGTCAGATTGTAAATGGAGCATTGCGCTTTCCATCATGGACGTTGAGGTGGGGGGTTTAGGGTCCACCCTTTAATCTTCGCACAAAATGGTCTTTTAGCATCCACACGATACGGAGTCCTTTCCACATCCACAACAACCATAAAACAGTGTTCAACCCTTTGGAAAGGGTACCGGGTGGGCGGAAAAGCAAGGCTTGAAACGCCTCGTTGCAAAAAAACATCATTCAATCTGGAAACTACCTGATCCCCATCCATGATTCGGACATCGGCTCTGAGCGGTCTTCCATCATTTCTTAACTGCGCTTTAAACTGGAATTCCCTCCCTGCAACAGCAGGGTCAGGTGAAAAATCGAGGTCTTCCACAAATAAGGGGCCAACCCGGGGAGACATCATCGTCCATCCTTGTTGAGTTCTCGAAGCACAAAATTCCCTGGCTACGTCAATGGTCCTTCTTGTTTTTTCTATATCCACTCCAACAGTGAAGCAATACTCATTTCTAAAAAACCGGTAAGGGGTCGGAGGGAAGACGACCCTGTTTTCTCCAGGGCGGAGCCATGCCTCCTCCACTTGAGTCACAACCTCATCTCTATCTTGGATAAAGAGGTTCGCTTTGGCTGAATTCTGCGAATAATTTGCAACCGTGACTTGGAAACTCACCCGTTGACCTTCCCTCACAGGATCTGGAGTCATCATGAGCTGAAGGACTTTTAAGTCCTGATGCCGGAGAGTAGGTCGCGAATAAGGAGTCTCCTGAGGTCTTGGAGCCATCTGGACGTTCGCTGTGCATCCCATATACATGATGGAACAAAAAAGAATCACCGTAGACTTCACAAAGATGTTCATGACCCTGTCCTCCTCTTTCTCAATCTATTAAGCCTGATGATTAAAGCTCCTTCCGGGGAGAGTATGACCTCCTCCTGATCGTGAGTTCCATTCTAACTCTTTCCAGTCAATCGTTCAACTCATAATAATACGATATTTCCATTGGTCAGGATTTGACTTCTTCAATAAGAAGTCGTAAAAATTCTTAGAGAAAGAAGTCCGGTCCGTGATGCATGAATCAGGATGAGCGGTGATGCATAGATAAAGGAGAAGACCTTGCCTCTTAAGATCAAAAGATCGGTATGTCCCTATGATTGTCCGGATGCCTGTGGCCTTCTGGTCGAAGTCGTGGATGGAAGGGCAGTTAAAGTTCGTGGCGACCCCGACCATCCATTTACGCGCGGAACACTCTGCCCCAAGATGAACCGCTACCAGGAGACCGTTCACTCCCCTCTTCGTCTTACCCATCCCCTCCTCCGCACAGGGAAAAAAGGGACAGGACAATTTCAACCCATCTCCTGGGAAGAAGCCATTGAACGGATTTCAACTCGATGGCATGAAATCATCAAACGCTCTGGTGCAGAAGCCATTCTTCCATATTCCTATGCCGGAACCATGGGGCTGATCCAGAGAAATGCAGGTCATCCTTTCTTTTATAAATTGGGAGCCTCCCGTTTAGAACGCACCATCTGCTCCCCTGCCAAGGAGGCAGGATGGAAAGCGGTCATGGGAGACACACCCGCTCCTCATCCTGATGAGGTAGCAGAGAGCGACCTCGTCATTTTATGGGGAATTAATGCCATTGCTACCAATATCCACTTTCTCCATGGCGTCAAAAGTGCCCGAAGAAAAGGAGCGGCAGTCTGGTTGATTGATACTTACAAAAACTTGACTTCTACCGTAGTGGATCAAACCTACATCGTTCGTCCAGGCAGTGACGGAGCGCTCGCCCTTGGTTTAATGCACCTTCTGATCCAGTTAAACCTAATTGATATAGATTTCCTAAACACCCATGTTCAGGGCTTTGAAGAATTGAAAGAAAAAATCCTTCCTCAATACCCAGTTCAAAGGGTGAGCCACCTCACTGGGCTCTCGATTGAGGCCCTCCAATCCATGGCAAAATCCTATGGCAGGGCAAAGAAACCCTTTATTCGATTGGGAAGCGGCCTGTCCCGGTATGGAAATGGAGCCATGGCCGTCCGTACCATTGTCTGTCTGCCTGCACTTGTTGGGGCTTACGGAAAGAGAGGAGCCGGATGCTTTACCTCCACCAATACAGGAGAAGCTTTTGCCATGAAGGAGATTCTGAGAGAAGACTTCATGGAAAAAAAGACCCGTATTGTCAACATGAACCAGATCGGTTCGGCTTTAAATGAATTGAAAGACCCTCCCATTGAAAGCCTCTATGTCTACAGCTCCAATCCTGCTGCTGTGGCTCCGGATCAGAATCAAGTCTTAAAGGGGCTGGCAAGAGAGGATCTCTTCACTGTCGTTCACGAGAGGTTTATGACAGATACCGCCCGCTATGCCGATATTGTGCTTCCTGCCACCTCTTCTCTTGAACAGAGCGATCTCTACCGATCTTATGGGACTTACTGCATTCAGCGTGCCAAACCGGCCATCCCTCCCCTTGGAGAGAGCAAATCGAACTGGGAGGCCTTCTCCCTTCTTGCCAAAGCCATGGGATTTGAGGACCCCTTCTTCCGTCAATCAGCCGATGATCTCATTGACCATCTGCTCTCCATTCCAAGTCCGATGAGGGAGGGCATGGACCAGAAAACCTTCCAATCTGGAAAGGCTGTTGAGCTATCTCTGCCGAAGGACGCTCGGACAAAGTTCAAAACTCCTTCGGGAAAGATCGAAATTCTGAATCCAAAAGAACCTCACCCCCTTCCCCATTACTTCCCTCCTTATGGAGGAAATGAGCCTTTCTATCTCATGACAGCCCCGAGCTTTTATGCTTTGAACTCCTCCTTTAGGGAACGAAGCGACCTTAGAAAGAAAGAGAGAGGGATGCTTCTGAAGATGAACCCTGCAGATGCAGAGAAGAAGGGGTTGAACGAGGGGGAGCCGGTCATTGCTTTCAATTCGTTAGGAGAGGTCTCTTTTCTGTTACGAATCACTCCAGATGTGCCGCAGGGTGTAGTCGTGGCAGAGGGAATCTGGTGGCTGGAGCATGCCCCTGGCACACGCTCTGTCAATGCCCTCACCTCACAACGCCTAACCGACCGTGCCCAGGGATCCACCTTCTATGACAATACCGTGGATGTAAGGAAAGCTTCAAAATGCTAATCATTCTATGA
>CAKZKY010000141.1 GCA_937124575.1 uncultured Pseudomonadota bacterium
TTTTTTTTCAATTCGGGGATCGCTTCCATCACACCCTCTGCGGTTCCGGACTCAGGGCGATTCATATGAAGAAGGATGATGGAAGAAGGGGGAGCACTGAGCAAAACTTCTTTCACCTGACTACCCGTCAACATGGCCCCCACATCTCCGAGGAGGCTGAAGGTTACCACCTCATACCCTAACGCACCGGCGATCTCGACGCAGACCTCATCACAATAGGCTGTTCCTGGACGGTAGTATTTTGGTTTCCTGAGAGTAAGGGTTTTGATTTTTAATGCGTTCTGCTCAATCTCATCAATAATTTTCCCGACATTCTTTGTCCCCTCTATTCCATGAGCTGATCGTCCAGTAGTTGAGCAAGGCTTATGGCTCAACCCATGATTTTCAATATCGAATAAGGGATTCTTTACCAGTTTTTTTAATATCTCGAAATTGGCATCGATCCATTTCCCACTGATAAAGAGAGTGGCATGGATCTTCTCTGCTTCAAGATAGTTGATCAGCCTAGCATCATACCTTTTACCTTTCGGTCCTCCGAAGGCATCAAAGGTCATGGCGATGACCTTCTGATCAGTATTCAGTTTTGTTTTGACCCCTTTTACTTTTACTCCCCATTCGTTAGGGCTCCTCTGGGTAAATTCCGAAATGATCTTCTCTCTGATTTGTATCTCCTGACACCAACCCCACTCCAAACTCAATGGAAGGGAGAGAAGGCAGAAAAGCAAGCATATCAGAGTTGACAATATAGTTCTGTTCATCTATTAATAAGGTGTTGGAATATAACACCCTCTATATATTTTATCTCATATGATTAAGATTGGGACAAGCGGGTTTTCTTTTGCAGATTGGAAGGGCACGGTCTATCCCCCTGGTCTTCGGGAGAGGGAGATGCTCTCTTTTTATGAGAAAGAGCTGGGGTTTCATGCTCTTGAGGTGAATTTTACTTATTATGCCCTTCCTTCTCAAAAGAGTTTTTCCGCAATGTCCAAAAAGACTTCGAGTGATTTTGAATTTGTAGTTAAAGCCTATAAGGGGATGACCCATGAGATTCGGAACAAAGAGACAGGAGAGATGATCAACAATCAGGAGACCTTTAAGAAGTTTAAATATAGCCTCGAGCCTCTGATCGGCGATGGCAAGCTGGCAGGTATCCTGGCTCAATTTCCCTACGGGTTTTTCCCAAACCGGGAAAATTTCGGTTATCTCGAAAGGTTCAAAGAGGAGATGGGCGATCTTCCTTTGGTCATCGAATTCAGGAATCAGACCTGGTTAAAAGAAGTGACATTCGAGTTTCTGAAGAGATACGGAATTGGTTTCTGTATTGTTGATGAGCCAAAATTAGAAAAATTGATGCCATACCTCCCTCAGGCCACTTCAGCGATCGGTTATTTTCGATTCCATGGAAGGAATCCAAACTGGTTCAACGTCCCCGCGTCAGTGAGGTATGACTATCTCTACAGCGAAAATGAATTGAGAGAGTTTGTTCCGGACATCAAGGATATTTCAAAGAAGACGGCTAAGACCCTGATCTTTTTTAACAACTGCCATGCCGGCTCTGCCGCCAAAAATGCAGCCCAGATGGCGAAGCTCCTGTTGGAGCAGTAAGGAGTTCTGAGTGAAAACGATTAAAGATTTAAGGCTCCGAACTCCGAACTAATTACTCTGAACTTCCTTAAGGAGGAAACGTGATTGAGATTGATTTTAAAAAAGGGAATGGACTCATCCCCGTCATCATTCAAGATGAGGCAACCCAGCAAGTACTGATGTTGGGTTATATGAATCAAGAGGCTTGGGAAGAGACACTGAAGAGAGGGAAGGTGACTTTCTGGTCAAGGTCCCGAAAGAAACTCTGGTTAAAGGGGGAGACCTCTGGCCATGTTCAGGAGGTGAAGGAGATCTATCTCGACTGCGATGGGGATGCCCTTCTGATCAAAGTCAACCAGATCGGAGGGGCGGCCTGCCACACAGGATTTCAAAGCTGTTTTCACCACCGCCATGGTGCAGGCGAATGGAAGATTGTTGGAAAGAAAATATTTGATCCGAAGGAGGTATACGGAAAGTGAATATACTGAAATTGGGAATTCCAAAAGGAAGCCTTGAGAACGCCACGATTGAACTCTTCAGGAAATCGGGTTGGAAGATCATGGTCAGTTCGCGTAGTTATTTCCCCATGGTGGATGATGAGGAGATTCGCTGTACCCTTGTTCGTGCCCAGGAGATGTCGCGATTTGTGGAGGCAGGCACTTTGGATGTGGGGCTTACGGGAAAGGATTGGATTCTGGAAAACGGTTCTGATGTTATTGTGGTTCAGGACCTCGTCTATTCTAAAACGAGTACGGTTCCTGCCCGATGGGTCCTGGTCGTTGCAGAAGATTCTCCCATTCGTAGCATAAAAGACCTCGAAGGGAAGAAGATTTTTACGGAACTAGTCAATTTTACCCGGCGTTATTTCACCGAAAAGGGAATTAAGGTGGAAGTGGAGTTCTCCTGGGGAGCAACTGAAGGAAAGGTGATCGAGGGCCTTTGCGATGCCATTGTGGAGGTGACTGAGACCGGAAGTACCCTTCGGGCGAATAAGCTCCGCATTGTGGAGGAACTGCTTCAGACCAACACCCAGCTCATTGCCAATCGCCAGGCCTATCAAGACCCATGGAAAAGGGAGAAGATCGAACAGATCTCCCTTCTTCTTCAGGGAGCCCTCAGGGCTGAAGGCATGGTCGGGCTGAAAATGAATGTCTCTGCCAATGACCTGAAGAGTGTGATCGAAATTCTGCCAAGTATCACAGGGCCTACGATCTCGAACCTCTTTGAGAGTGACTGGTATGCCGTTGAAGTGATGGTCTCAGAGAAGGTGGTTCGGGAGTTGATTCCTCAATTACTGAAGCGGGGTGCCGTCGGAATCATCGAATACCCTCTGAATAAAGTCATCTGATTTCCTACTTGCGATAATCTTTATAAAGTCCCTGCAACTCCCCTCGGTTTCAAGTCGTACCGACTTTGCTAAAGTAGAAAACCCATTCCGTGTTTCGTGTGATCCCCCTTTTCTAAGAGACTGTGTTGTCATTGCCAGAGAAGGGGAAAGGCAGTCAGGTAAAGATTTAGAATGCGGGTCTTTTAGAAAATGAGAGATCGTCGCTTATATAAAACCGAATCGATTCATAAGGGTGACATCCAAGAATCTGAACGTTTAAAGGCTACCGCCACTGATCTGAACTTCGAATTAACAATCCGACGAGTTCCATGTGGTAGGTTTGAGGAAACATGTCAATGAGGCGAAGCCTTTCAAGGGAATATCTTTTCTCGGTAAAGAGATGAAGGTCCCTTGTAAAGGTGGTTGGTTCACAGGAGACATAAACGATTTTTTCAGGTGCCAATTCAACAATGTGATGAATAATCTTTTTACAGCCCTCCCTTGGAGGATCAAGGATGATCTGATTGGGCTTCCCCTTTTTCCAGTCCTTTAGAACTTTTTCTACCTTACCCTCAATGAAATGAACATTTCGAATCCCATTTCCCTCCGCATTAAATCGACCATCTTCAATTGCTGTTCTATTTTCTTCAATTCCCCAGACTTCTCCGGCCTGGATGGCCAGGGGAAGAGTCAAATTTCCAGCACCTGCATAGAGGTCAAGAATTCGCTCGGTCTTCTTGGCGCCTGAGAATTCGATCACGGTCTGGATCAACTTTTCATTCTGTTCGAAATTAACCTGGAAGAAACTTCCCGGAGAGATTCGTAACAGGAGGTCTCTTTCTTTTTCGTTTTCGTTTTCCTGTGTGGATATTTTAAATGCCAGGGATGGGTTGCCAATGGAGATCCATTCTCTTTTTCGAGAAATGGCAATGCCCTTGAGAATCGGTTGACCTTGAAGAAACTGCTTTGCAAAATATTCAAAGCGTTGGTCAATGGAATTAGAATGGAATAAAAGAACCCCTTTCTCTTCCTGAGGCGAGACGTTGATTTCAATTTCTTTCATGGTTGAAAAGTGACTTTGATGATTTCGAAGGATTGAGATGATCTGGTTGACGAGCGGATGAGCAATAGGACAGAGGCTGATATCAACGATCTTATGGGATCCTTCCCGATAGTAACCGATGGTTCTTTCTTCCGTTTTCAATTGAACCCTAATTCGGTAGCCATAAGGTTTGGGGGCGGGAGCGACTTCTATGTGAGGGATTGGGTCAAGTTTTCCCAAATGTTTTAGGCTTTCTATTAAGATCTTTCGCTTCATTTCTCCATGAACAGAGGGCTCAATGTGTTGCCACTGGCATCCTCCACACACACCAAACTGGGGGCAGGGTGGGTCGATTCGCCAGGGAGAGGGTTTAATGACCCGAACTAGTTTCCCAAGGGAGAAACGCCTCTTTTCTTTTGCTATCTCGATACAGACTTCCTCGCCGGTGACGGTATATGGAATGAAGAGAACCTTTCCATTCACCCGCGCAACGCCATATCCTCCAAAGGCCATGGATTCGATCTTTGTTCTTTTGGCCATCGTTTCGAAAATAGAAATGAATATTATGTATGAATCGGAACGGCTGCCTTACCGACTCAGCAAATGGTATGGGTGAGCGTTTTTTTAATCTCCTCAAGCTTAAAAGTTATGGCGTGAAGTCTGTTGGAGATTGACTGTCCTGGATTGACTGAAAGCGTATCTCCAATCCAATCGAAATAGATCCCAGAAAGCTGGACTGACTCATGGATATGGCCATGGAGTGTCAAAAGAGGTTGATCCCTCTCGATAAAAGCCCTGATGGATCGGCTTCCTGCTGAAAGACCTCCTTGAATGAGATCCAATCGGGTGCGGTAGGGAGGGGAATGCATGATATAGATTGATCTTTTGGGAGAAAGTGGTTTTGGGAGTTGATTCAAATCCTCTTGAATTGTTTCTTTTGTTCTTAAGTAAAGATGGGGGTCGATGGCTGTCAATTCATCATTTTGAAGTGAGGTTCTCACATATGAGGGATTCTTCTGTGGGGGCCATGGAGCATTGCTATCATCCATTCTCTCATAATCCTTGGGCCGAAAAGGAGTGGGAGGAACAAAAGGGTAGCCGATGATTTCATATCCATTTCTGAGACGATGGATTTTCCGATCAAGATCGATCAACCCTTCCGCTGGTTTTTTGAAGAGGTGTGGATAGGCGAGATCCCAGTTCCCTGGGACGAGAAAGAACTGATTGACATCGGTCGTTTCTATCACCTTTTTAAAGAAGGGTAAAAGAAATTGGTCTATAAAGATTTTCTGATTGGGAATCATATCCTCATACCGTTTCGTTGGCGGGAAAGAAGGAAGGAGGTCCCCCCCGATGGCAATGATCTCTGCCGAAGAGGATTGATTAAGCTCCAGGAGTTCCTGATAGAGATAGATTTCACCGTGAAGGTCAGAAGTATAAAGACATTTCATTCGAATCACCCATAGGGGCTTACCCCGTAGAATCCCGAAAGCTTCAGTCTTCAGACTAGGGATGAAGGCAATTTCAAATCCAGGGATGAAGAAAAACCCCGTTTTTTAGGGCTGGGATATACGGAGTTTACTCTTCAAATTCCTCAACGAGAATCCAATCATCTTTCTTCTTGATCAATGTAAAAGTGACCTTGCAGTAAGAACAGAGAACGAAGTCACCTGTTTTTTCATCTCCATCCAAAGGAATGTCGGCATTGCAAATAGGGCACTCGAGTACCACCGCCATAGGTTACCTCCTTAAACAAAAGGCTATTTGAAACAAAATAGAAAAGCAAGCTTTCATATCTCATAATCTTTTGTCTCTACAAGAAGAGGCAGAGTGAAAACCAATTGAATATTTTTCTTGCATTGGGGTCTAATATAAATATAAAATATAATAGGAGAGTTTCCCATGAGCAGGAGATTGGTAACCCTCTGTTTATTATTTGTTCTCTGTGGAATGGTAGTCTTCTTATGGGGGTGTCCACCCCCAGTAGTCTATGTTAGACCACCTGAACCAAGGGTTGAAGTTTATGGCCCTCCTCCCCATCCTGACGCGGTCTGGCGGCCGGGATATTGGGAATATCGAAGGGAGGAATGGGTGTGGGTTCCCGGTCACTGGAAGAAGAGACCAAGACCCCATGCTATCTGGATTCCTGGACATTGGGAACCAAGAGGAAAGGGTTGGGTCTGGGTACCGGGATATTGGGAATATCGTTGAGAGATCAATAGTTCGGAGTAGAGAGTTCGGAGTCAAAATATCTTTTTTTCTTAATCTCCGAACTAAAAACTCCGAATTGGAGGTTTGTCATGTTCGGTTTGGGTCTGCCAGAAATTGTGATCATACTCCTCATCATCCTCCTTCTTTTTGGGGCAAAGAGGCTTCCTGAAATCGGTGAAGGGCTCGGGAAGACGATCAGGGAGCTGAGAAAGATTAAAGGAGGGGAAAAAACTGAGAAGGAGAAAGAAAAAGAAGATCAGAAAGGAGGCCTTCTCTCTGATTTGAAGAAGGAGGTCGAAGACATTCCCGGTCTCAAAGAGGCCAAAGAGATCAAAGAGACCGCGGACCAAGTTAAGGGCATCACAAAATTTCTAAAATGAATTTCTTTCCCTTGATTTATTCCTCTTGAGAATCTGCAATCCATGATCCATTCCCCTTAAAACCGATCCAGATATCACCATTGCTTATCTGTGTTCCATTTCTTTTAGTAAGGTTATTA
>CAKZKY010000142.1 GCA_937124575.1 uncultured Pseudomonadota bacterium
GAAGAAATAAAGTTCATCGTCCATCGTTCATTGTACATCGTTTACCATAAGGAGGTTATCATGAAGATCAAATGGTACGGTCATGCCGCTTTTCTGGTTACAACGGACCAAGGAGTAAAAATCATCCTCGATCCCTATGAGGCCGGAGCCTATGGAGGCCAACTGGCTTACGGAAAGATTAAAGACCAAGCCGATTTGGCCCTGACCAGCCACGATCACGCAGATCACAATGACACTAAAAGCCTGCCTGGGTCGCCTCAGGTGGTGAAGGGAAGTGGTTCAAAAGTAGTCAAAGGAATTTCGATCAAAGGCATTCCGACTTACCACGACCCATCCAAGGGAAGCGAACGAGGGGAGAATACAATCTTTCTCCTCACTGTGGATGGAATGCAACTTTGCCATCTGGGAGATCTGGGCCATGTCCTGAACGAAAAGGAATTAAAGGAGATCAGCCCTGTGGATATCCTCCTCATCCCTGTGGGTGGATATTTTACGATTGATGCCAAAGAGGCAACCCGTGTGGCTGAGCAGATTAAACCTAAGGTCCTCATACCCATGCATTTCAAAACATCGAAGTGCGGATTTCCAATTTCGCCGTTAGAGGACTTCCTTAAGGGAAAACCCGCTCCGAAGCGGGTTGGAGCCAGTGAGACGACTTTCGAGAAAGACTCTCTACCTCAGAAGATGGAGATCGTCGTCCTCGAGCACGCCCTGTAATCTTTATGGCAAATGACACGAATCATGACGAATTCCACGAAAAAACCTAATCGTGTCATTGGTTCTCATCCGTGCTGGTCGTAATCGTATTTGAGCAGGACCTATGGATAATCCCCACCTCAATCTGATGATTTCAGAAGAAGAGATCTCTTCGCTCGTAAAAAAACTGGCAGAGCAGATATCGCTGGATTATGAGGGAAAGGAACTGATTCTGATCTGTATTCTGAAGGGGGCCTTCATGTTTCTTGCCGACTTGATCCGGCATCTCCGTATTCCTGTGAAGATTGATTTTGTCAGACTGGCCAGCTATGGGTCTGGCATGAAGAGCTCCGGATTGGTTGAGATCACAAAAGATATCGAGACCCCTATTGAGGGAAAGGATGTACTCATTATTGAAGATATTGTCGACAGTGGCCGGACGCTCCAATTCTTAAAGGAGCGTCTTGCCCTATCGAAACCTCGCTCTGTAAAGGTCTGTGCCCTTCTGGATAAAAAAGCCCGCAGAGAAGTAACAATCGAAGCTGACTATCTCGGCAAAGAGATCGAGGATGTTTTTGTAGTGGGTTATGGAATTGACTTCGATGAAGGTTACCGGAATCTTCCTGAAATCTTCTATGTCACATCTCCCGAACAGGAAAAGGAAAAAGGTTGAAGAAATCCAAAATCGTATGGATCATCCTCTACCTCCTTCTCATCTCCTCTGGCATTCATGACGATGCTCTGTCCCAACCCCGATCTTCTGCGCCAGAGGACTCTCTGCTCCTCAGAGAAGGCGAAATTCTCTTCGCAAGGGGAGAGATTGAAAAAGCCCTATGGCGATTCAAAAGGCTGACGACCGATCATCCCCGAAGTCCTCTTCTCTACGAAGCGAAGTTCCGAATGGCTATCTGCTATACGCATCTTCAGAGGCACAAGGAAGCCATTCGAACCCTTAATGATCTACTTCCCGCCTCTTCATCCACACCCCGTATGAATCAGATATTTAGCCTCCTCGGAGATAATCATCTGGAATTAAGAGATTGGAACAATGCTCTGTTATGGTACGGGAAGGCCCTCCTTCTGCCGGAGTCACCCCAGGACGAATTAAAGGGAAAGATTCAATCCATCGTCAACACCTTCGATTCTGAAGAGGCATTGAACCAGATTGAAATCACTTTCCGAGGAACTTATGCGGGAGGCTATGCAAAATTTAAACTGGCCCAGATGGCAGCCAGATTGGGCTACGATCTTATCGCAAAGAAGATGTTAAACGAACTGGAAAAAGAGTATCCCGGCGCCAATTATACGGGCCAAATAAAAAAGACCGCAGAAGCAATCCCATCTCCGACCAAATCGAAATATTCGTTGGGTGTGCTTCTCCCATTAAGCGGGATCCAGAAAACCTTCGGAGAAAAAGCCCTTCAGGGAATTCAACTGGCTCTGAAAGAGAGAGAATCGAAGGACAAGAGTCCGTTGATCTCTCTGGTGATTCGGGATTCCAAGACAAGCCCTAATGAATTGGAGAAGACGATTGAGGAGATGGTTAAAGTCGAAAAGGTGATTGCCATTATTGGCCCTCTTCTCGGCCTCGACATTGATCGGGCGGCTAAAAAAGCACAGGAGCTCAAGATCCCATTGATCAGCCTCTCCCAAAAGGTGCCTACGAATTTAAAAGGAGATTTCATCTTCCAAAACTCACTCACGCCTTTGGAACAGATAAAGAGGCTGGTCTCCTTTGCCATCAAAGAGATGAAACTACGCACCTTTGCCATCTTCTACCCTAATTCACCCTATGGATCTCATTTCAAGAGTCTCTTTCAACAGGAAGTCTTACGGATGGGCGGAAGAGTTTTGGGTACCGTTGTTTATCAAGAAGAGCAGACCGACTTTCGGCAAGAGATCAAGCGATTTTTCAGGGTTGAGCCTCTCCCAAAACCGAAGGGAACAAAGGGGAAAGGGGAGAAATTTAAACAAGGGATATCGGTTGATGGACTCTTCATTCCAGATAGTCATGATCGAGTGGGGACGATTCTTTCACAGCTATCCTATTATGACATGAAAGGAATTATCTTTCTCGGAACGAATGCCTGGAATGGCCCTGGCCTAATCTCTCTTTCTGGAAAAGATGCAGAAGGGGCTATCTTTGTTGACGCTTTTTCAAAAACCCCTGCTGTGAAGAACTTCATTGATGAATTTCAAAAAGAGTATTTGCGTCAGCCCGAGACGCTTGAGGCCATCGCTTACGATGGAGCGAAATTTTTAAGGGAGATTCTTCAATCCAAATCACCCTCCTCTCCTTCTGAACTGAAAGAAGAACTGAGAAGAAGCCATTCTTTCCAGGGAGTCTCTGGACTAAGAGGTTTTGGAGAGGATGGAAAGGCTATTCGAACCCTCTCCATCCTGAGAGTGAAAGACAGTCGCATTGAACATTTATCACCCGAATAGGTTTCGTTTAACGGCAACGGTTACGATGCCCGTATCGTTTTAAAAGGCCACGTCAATCGTATTTAATTCTTTTTACCCCGTTAGAAATGATGTCAATGTCGGTTTGAGTCGTAAACATTGGAATTTCTAACGGGGTGAACGTAACCGTTACCGAAAGACGAAACGGGCTTCGTGGCCGTAACCTTAACCAATTGACCCTCGGCCCCTTATTTCAAAATGAATCCACTCCATTCCTGGAATGTCAGCATTGAAGAGGCCATCCGGATTCAAGAGAGATTAAGGGACCGACTCGTTCTGAAAAAGGATTTCGCTCAGATTAAGACGATCGGAGGAGCGGATGTTGCCTACTCTTGGGATAAAGATCTCCTCTGTGGAGCCATCGCCATTCTTTCCTATCCCGAAATGAATCCCATTGAGCACGCAACAGCCTATGGGAAAATCTCGTTTCCATATATCCCTGGTCTCTTCAGCTTTAGAGAGGGGCCCATCCTTGTGAAGGCTTTTCGTGGTTTAAGATTAAAACCCGATCTGATGATTTTTGAAGGGCATGGCATTGCCCACCCAAGAGGATTGGGTTTAGCCTCCCACATGGGTCTCTGGTTTGACATCCCATCTATTGGTTGCGCAAAAACACCTCTGTTGAGTAGGCATGTCTCTCTGAGTAACCTAAAAGGAAGTTTGAGGTGGGTTTACCAGAGCGGCCAAAAAGTGGGAGCAGTCTTAAGAACACGGCAAGGCGTTAAACCGGTCTTTATCTCACCAGGCCATCGAATCGACTTGATGTCAAGTATTAAAATCATACTCCAAACCTGTCGAAGATTTCGGATTCCTGAACCTCTGCGTCTCGCTCACCAGCTCTCATGCGAAATGAGGTAGCTTCTGACCTCAGCGATATCTTTCCAGATACTTCTCCAGACGGTTCATGCCCTCTTTTATGTTTTCCATGGAATTGGCATAACAGAAACGGAGGTATCCTTCGGCATTAGAACCGAAATCAATGCCAGGAGCCACCCCAACCTTCGCCTCTGTCAGGATATCAAAGGCCAGCCGATAGGAATCTTTCGAAAATCTCTTGGCGTTGGCTAAAATATAGAAGGCTCCCGTGGGCTCCACAGTGATGCCAAAACCCAACTCTTTAAGCCTTCCGAGCAGATAACGGCGCCTCTGATCATAGGTGCTCACCATCCTCTGAATATCTTTTTCCGCCTCTCGCAATCCGGCGAGCGCTCCCCATTGCGCAAACGAACTGGCAGAGATGAAGAGGTTCTGCTGAATCTTCTGCATAGGCCGGATGAACTCCTTGGCCGCGATCAGATATCCCAGTCTCCATCCGGTCATCGCATAGAGTTTTGAAAAACCATTGATGACAAAAGCTCTGTCGGTAAACTCAAGAATGGAATGGGCTTTCCCTTCGTAGACCAGACCATGGTAGATTTCATCGGAAATGATGTAGGGAGAGAATTGGGCGATTCTTTTCATCCGGTCTGCGGACATGATATTTCCAGTCGGATTTGCAGGTGAATTGATCATGATCCCTTTAACCCGAGGACCCAATTTCTCCTGAATCATCTCAGGAAGATACTGAAACCCCTCCTCCTCGAACACCTCCACAAAGACCGGAACTCCATCTACAAAACGGATGATATTGGGATAACAGGGGTAATAAGGATTGGAGAGGATAACCTCATCACCGGAATCCAAGAGAGCTGAAAAGAGAAGGAGCATGGCCGGCGAGGTCCCGGAAGCTACCAAAATTTGTTCAGGTGAAATCTTGACTTGATACTTCTTCCAGTAGTCTTCTGCAATGGCTTCTCTTAGCTCGAAAAGCCCCATACTATGGGTATAATGGGTCTTTCCTTCACAGATGGCTCGGTATCCAGCCTCATTGATGCATTCGGGTGTATCGAAATCCGGTTCTCCCACCTCCAGATGGATGATATGTTCTCCCTTTCTCTCTAATTCCTGGGCCTTTTCGAGAACATCCATCACGATGAAAGGTGGAATCTCTTGTGCTTTCTTAGAAATCATGGCAACTCCTTGAATGGCAGGGTTGAATACAACAGACGGCCTACCTCCTTCGATCGAAATGAATCTCTATCCCATCCCCTTTCTTCGCCTTCAGCATCTTCTGAGCATTTCCTTCCCTCAATGAAATTTCGAGATACCCACCACTTCCAATTAAGGCCAAGATTTCTCCTCGTTTTACCTCCCAGTATCCTCTGCGAACTCCATTAATTCGCTTTTTCCCAGCCAGAATATGGAAAGGTTGATCTCCTACAAAAAGATCAAGTTGTTTCCTTTCAATGTTGGTGATGAGATTCCCAAACGAATCAATATGGATCACCCTCCCAACCATCTTCTTTCCCATTATGATAGGGCTCGGAAAATCGAAGGTCTTCCACGAATGGATCTTTTGACCAAAGGCTTTGGGGGGAACGCCAAGTGTCAAATGACCCGCAACAGGAGCAAAAATGTCTCTTCCATGGAAAGTGGAGCTTACTTCTGGAAGAAAGAATCGCCTCTCGGTCAAACAATAGGCTCCTCTCACCTTCTCTCTCTTAAGGGCGTAACTGAAAAGACCATTATCCGGACCGACGAAGAAAAAGCGGTCTGTGACAATGAGCAGGGGATTCCTTGCTCCACCGACTTCTGGATCAACCACTGCAAGATGGACTGTCCCTTCAGGAAAATAGGAGTAAGCATTGGCAAGGAGAAAAGCGGCCTCTTCAATATTTTGGGGTACCACTTGGTGGGTAATATCGACCACCTTACAACGGGAATTGATCTTCAGGATCACTCCCTTCATCGAGGCAACATAATGATCCTCTGTTCCAAAGTCAGTGAGGAGAGTGATGATCGGGTCTTTCATTCAACCTTCATCCTTCTCAATGAATTTCTGAAAGGACGTCTCAAGATGCCCTCTTCCGTGATGATGCCATCAATGAGTGTATGCGGTGTGACATCGAAGCCGGGATTCCATACCATAACCTTCGGTGGCATAATCCGTTTACCAGCCATATGGGTGATTTCCTTTCGGGGTCTCTCTTCAATCGGGATCTCTTTACCAGATTTGCAATTCAGATCAATCGTGGATATGGGTGCGGCAATATAAAAAGGGATGCGATGCCATCTTGAAAGAACAGCGAGGCTGTAGGTCCCGATCTTGTTGGCTGAATCTCCATTTCGAGCGATTCGATCCGCTCCGACAATGACGAGGCTGATCTTCCCTTGAGCCATTAGAACACCAGCCATATTGTCTGTAATGACGGCCACCGGAATCTTCTCTTGAATCAGTTCCCAAGCTGTGAGCCGACCCCCCTGAAGGAGAGGCCGAGTCTCATCGACATAAACCTGGAATTTTTTCCCATCGTTCCATGCCGCATAGATCACGCCAAGAGCGGTTCCGTATCCTGCAGTGGCTAAAGCCCCGGCATTGCAATGGGTCAATATTCCGTCTCCATCCTTGATGAGCCGCTTTCCGTGTTCCCCGATTCTGCGATTGACTTCCACATCCTCTCGCTCAATTTTTAAGGCTTCTTCAACGAGTCGTCGTCTCGTCTGTTCCACCCCATATCGATCGATCAGTGTCAGAATCTTATTCATGCGTTGGATAGCCCAGAATAGGTTTTTGGCCGTCGGCCGGGTTTGCTCCATCCGAATACAGACCTCTTTCATCTCTTTTCTAAATTCCTCTGGGCGATTGCTTTTTATCTTCTGGGCCGCCAGTGCGATTCCCATCGAAGCCGCCACCCCGAGTGCGGGTGCCCCACGGATAGCCATGCTCCGAATGGCATGGATGACCGATGAAAGAGTCTTACAATGGAGGTAACGGATCTCTTCGGGAAGCCGCCTCTGGTCAAGGATTCTTATATAATCTCCCTTCCATTCGATGGTTTTAAATTCCATAGCTGGATTATTTAGAAAATAATGGCAACAATGCCCGTATCGTCTTCTAAAGAATGCTACTTCTTTCGTGCTTAATTCTTATAAACGTAAATCGTGACTCAATGACGCAACGGGCTTCAAAGCCGTAACCCTAACCTTAACCCTTGAGTTTCTTTCGGAGAAGCTCATTCACCATTTTGGGGTTGGCCTTTCCTTTTGTCGCCTTCATTACTTCACCCACGAGAAAGTCAAAAACCTTCTCCTTACCATTGCGGTAGTCTTCAACCAGTTTTAAGTTGGCCTGAAGGACTTTCTCGATCGCACTTTCGATCTCACCCGAGTCATGGATCTGAATCCACCCTCTCTCATAAACGATCTTTGCCGGCTGGGCTCCGGTGCGATACATCGTCTCAAAGACCTCCTTAGCGATCTTCCCACTGATCGTCCCGTCCTTCACCATATGGAGCATCTCTGCCAGATGCTTAGATGTAACAGGACATTGGTCCACCTCTCGATCGTCTCTCTTTAACTCCCTCAGAAGTTCGCCCATCATCCAGTTGCTCACGGTTTTAGGCTGAGGAAAGAGGCGAACGCATTCCTCAAAGTAGTTGGCCATGGCTTTTGTCGAAGTAAGAATTTCAGCATCGTATTCAGGAATCTTATAATCCCTTATAAATCTCTCTTTCTTCTGGTCAGGGAGTTCTGGAAGACTCTGGCGTATCTCCTCAATCCATCTCTCATCGATCCTCAAAGGAACGAGGTCTGGGTCTGGAAAATACCTGTAATCGTGGGCCTCCTCCTTCCCTCTCATGGAAAGAGTGACTCCCTGATCCGCATCGAAGAGCCTTGTCTCCTGGATGATTGGTTCCCCCTCCTTTAACAGTTCCATTTGACGTTGAATCTCATACTCCAACGCCTTTTCGACATGTCGAAAGGAGTTCATATTCTTTAATTCAGTTCTCGTCCCGAACTCTTTCTGCCCCTTGGGACGTACCGAGACATTGGCATCGCAGCGGAAAGTCCCTTTCTCCATATCTCCTGTGCAGATCTCCAGGTACTGCAAAATAGCCCGAAGCCTCCTCAAGTATTCACCTGCCTCCTGCGGCGAGCGAATATCCGGCCCGCTTACGATCTCAACGAGAGGAACACCGGTTCGGTTAAAATCAACATAACTGAACCGCGCAGTTTCAGGAGTCTCTCCATGTTTCAATTTTCCTGCATCCTCCTCCATATGGATCCGGATCAGACTGATTCTCTTCTTCTCTCCCTGGACGGTGATTTCAATGAAGCCGTGCTCTGCCAATGGATATTCATACATTGAAATTTGATAGCCTTTAGGTAGATCAGGATAGAAATAATTCTTTCTTGCAAAAACGCTATATGGCGCAATATGACAGTTCGTAGCCAGTCCCAATCGAATGGCAAACTCAACGGCTTTTCGGTTGATGACCGGAAGAGATCCGGGCTGACCCGTGCAGACCGGACAGGCCTGGGTATTGGGACCTTCCCCAAATGTCGTGGAGCAACCGCAAAAGATTTTTGATCGGGTCAAAAGCTGAGCGTGGACCTCCAGCCCAATGACAGGTTCGTATTCCACCCTCTTCTCCTCTCAATCAAATTTTCCCCGTTCGAAAGTCCCGCAACTTGCCCCGTGATCTGTTATGCTACTATCGGGTCCGAGTTATATCATTGGAAAGTCATAGTCTTTCTAACGGAGCTTACTAAAATTATAATAAAGGTCCATTCTTGTCAAATTGGAAATTTGACAAAAGAATGGGATTCCTTTACTTTTAATCCTAATGTTCAAAAAGATTACAATCCCATCTTCTTTCTCTCTGATTCGAAAAGGAAGAATCCACCTTCTTCTGCACAATGATTATAAGGAAAGTTTACTCCACCAAGGGATTGAAGACATAGAATCTTTCTTAAACAAAAATCTTCTCACAACCCAATATCTAAATGGCAGAACACCCCACCCATCCATCCCGATTCAAGACGATCAAAGGGTCGTTATCCGAAAATATTCCCATGGAGGGGTTTTGAGATTTCTCAACCCAGACCTCTTCTCTTTCGGAAGGAGATCTTTTCAAGAACTCTCTCTGACGGAAGAGATTCGATCTGCTGGCATTCCGACGATCCAACCCATCGGTGCAATTCACCAAACCGTAGTCCCTTTCCTCTATCGGGCCTACCTTCTCTCATTGAAGATCTCTAATGCCATGGATCTGGTCCACTATTTGAAGGAAATTTATGCCCCATTTTCAACAGAAAGCCTGTTTCGGAAACGCAAAATGATTAAGGCTGCCGGTGCCCTGCTCAGACAGTTTCATCAGAGTGGGTTTTATCACAGAGACCTTCAGCTTAAAAATCTATTAGTGGCTGGAGATCAGATTCTCATCATCGATTTTGACCGGTCTTGCCGAAAAGCAACGATCTCTATCCCTCAAAGGATGAGGAACCTCCTTCGTCTAAACCGATCCGTTGATAAGTGGAAACGCTCAGGTCTCCCGATTACAAAAACAGATCGTTGGCGTTTCTTTTTGGCTTATGCGGGAGATAACCGGGAAATCCATCAGGCAATTCGGAAAGCCTTGCGGACTTACTCCATGGGCCTTCTCTTTCATCGCATTGGGTGGGCTTTAAAAAATTAGTCCAGAGTAGGGAAGGCAGATCGGCATTTCCAACTCAAAACTTCTTTAAGAATTCTCGCAGAGGTTGGACGACAAGATTGGCGTGAAAAGAGTAGAAGTGGTCGGCACCTTGAATGACCGATAAGGATTTTGGCTCTTTAAGCTGTTCAAACCATTCTTTCAGAAGGGAAAAAGGACAGTAATCGTCCATATCCCCACCGATAATCAATTTTTCCTTCGTGCAGTCTTTTAAGAAGTCAAAATCAGTCATCCCGAGTGGAGGCGAAATGGCAACCATCCCTTTTACCCTCTCCTCTTTCAGGGCAACCGGCATCCCCACCCATGCCCCAAACGAGTATCCAAGAACGATGATGGGTGCGTCGGGATGATTCAGCTTGAAATCGAGATATTCGATGGCTGCCCAAACATCTTCCTTTTCTCCGACCCCTTCACTGTAGACACCCTCGCTCTCTCCGACCCCTCTGAAGTTGAAGCGGAGTGTGACAAACCCTAATTCGTGGGCTGGACCAAGGGCCTTCGTGATGACCCGGTTGCGCATCTCCCCGCCATATAGAGGGTGGGGATGGCAGAGGACAATGCCCCCTTTAACAGAGAGGGCCCCTTGATTACTCAGGAGGCCCTCTAATTGAATTCCTCCAGATCGAAAAAATACCCTTTCTTCTTTCATCTTCTATAGGTTAAACTTATATCTCTCTTGCTTTCCTTTTAGGTCTCAGTTTCCTCTCTTCGGATTGAATTTGGGCGTCAATCTTTTCTCTCACCCACTCAAGACCCCCCTTTACAATCTCTAAAAAGCGGACTTCAAAACCTGTGACATCCTCACTCTCAATCCGATCGTTGATATCTTTTAACCAATCGTCCACTGTTGCCCGCAACTGCTTCAACATCTGGACATAAGTGGATTCTGCTCCTTCTCCTTTCAACCCCTGAGCCCAGACAGTTCCTACGGAAATCTTCAATCCATGATTTCTGCCAAGCCATTCTGAGAGAGGCGGAAAGCATAACAAGAAAGAAGCGAAAAGAAGGAGGAAAAACAACGAAAGATAGATGCGCTTTCCTTTCATAAGAAACCTCCTTTTAAAAGAAAACCTCAGAATTCTTAAGAATCCAGCATTGAAAAAGCGTTGCCCATTTGGATAAATGTGCAAATGGGTTAGACTAAAGTCCTAGCTTTTGCCTCCATCGTTCCGCTATGGCTTTCGCCTTCTTGGCGGCAATGCCCGTATAGAGAGAAGGATTGGAGAGAATCTCCCTCTGATAGGGCGTCATCTTCTTAAGATAGTCCTTCAGCTCCTCATCACGGATAACGACTTCTTCGAGTGGTCGGTCCTCCCGTTGGGCTTGAAGCGTGAGCGTTCGTACCTTTTCATGGGCATCGGGGTGTCCCATTGCCGCAAGGATGATATAAAGCGGTTCGGCAACGACCAACCCCTTTTGCATGGCGAGGTTGCGCTTCAAGTTGGTATGGTCAACGGTCAATTTCCTCATGGTTCGCGTCAGTCGCTTTGCAGTTGAAACCACGTAGGCGACGACCTCCCCATAGGTTCGAGCAGAAGCGGAGTTGGTTAGATCTCTCTGGTGTTCACTGATCTGGTCCATGAATAGTGTTACGATTCGCGGGGCAACGATTTTCCAACAGCTTTTGGCGTTCTCGAAATTGATAGGGTTCCGTTTCTGAGGCATGGTCGAAGAACCAACCTGGTCTGCCTCAAACGCCTCACCCACCTCTCCAATTTCGGTCCGCTGGAGATTTCTCATGTCGTCAGAAAGGTTGGCCAGGATGCCTGCCGTAATCGCGACTTCGCAGAAGAGCCGTGTTAAGGCCTCAGGCGGGACAATTTGGGTCGAGTGCTCCGCTGGCGTAAGGCCAAGCTCAGCAAGGACTTCTGCCTCAAACCCTTCGGGATCATCGAAAAAGAGAGATGAAGCATTATAGGCCCCAACCGCCCCAGAAAACTTTCCTGGAAGTTCAGAGGCAAGCGACCTCAAGGTTTCGATGGAACCACCCAGTCGGCTCACGTATTCGGCCAATGCAAAGCCGAACGTGATCGGAACCGCATGTTGTCCGTGTGTTCTGCCAATCTGTACTGTTTCGGCCTCGCGGAGAGTCGTTGTGATAAGCACCCCTTCCAGCCTCATGAGGGAAGGGATGAGGACTTTTTGAACCACATCTTTATATCGGGCAGCGTTCGCAGGATCAATGATGTCATAAGAGGTGGCTGTCATGTGGACATAGGGCTTTGCGCTTTCGCTGACCTTCGCACGAATGCAATTTACCAGTGCACGAATGTCATGCCGAATCCTCTCTTCCTCTTCGTATACCTCCGAAGTCTTAATCTGTCCACAGGCCGACTCAATCTCTTTAACGACGGTATCCGAACAGATCCCTCGTCGATTGAGCACACGAACCAGGGCAAGCTCCACAAGGAGCTTATAACGGGTGAACCCATTCTCCGAGAGGTACGTCGCCACCTCTTCATCCCAATATCGGTAGTCAAGCGGTGAAAGGCTGTCAAACTGGTCGCATGCTTTCATGTGAAATCTCTCGAAGGCGCGGTGCCTTAAAATAAAAAACTATGGGTTTCCTATCAATATTTTTGGTGGGCGATGCGGGAGTTGAACCCACGGCCTTTGGTTCCGGAGACCAACGCTCTATCCAACTGAGCTAATCGCCCCTTTGAAAATTTTATTATCACAATTGAAGGGAAACTGTCAATTTTTTTCTATTGACATCAGGCCATACATTTTTATAGTATATGTGTCACCTAATCCCCCTCTCGATAAGGAAAGAACCATTACTGACAAATTAAAGGTCAAGGATATACACCTGAATTTTGGCGGTGTCTCTGCTCTTGCAGGGGTTAGTTTTGATGTGAAAGCGAGAGAAATCCTTGCCATCATAGGTCCCAACGGAGCTGGCAAAACAAGTATTCTCAATTGTATCAACGGCTTTTATCGACCCCAAAAAGGGGAGCTGATCTTTGAAGATCAAAATATCTACCATCTTCCTCCTCATCGGATCGCACGCCTTGGCATCGGTCGAACCTTCCAGAATATTGAGCTTTTCATAGGCCTCTCTGTCCTTGATAACTTGATGGCAGCAAGGCATATCCATCTAAAACGGGGAACCTTGGCCGGTGCACTATACTTTGGACCTGCCCGGAATGAGGAGATTCGGCATCGAGAGGTCGTTGAGGACATCATCGACCTCCTCGAAATGGAACCCTATCGAAAAAAGGTCGTCGGTCTCCTTCCCTATGGTGTGCGAAAGCGGGTAGAATTGGGAAGGGCGCTTGCCCTCGAACCCAAACTCCTTCTGCTTGACGAACCCATGGCCGGGATGAATCTCGAAGAGAAAGAAGATATGGCCCGTTTCATCATCGATATCCATGAACTTAAAAATATACCCATCGTGTTAGTAGAACATGACATGGAAGTGGTGATGGATATTGCGGAGAGGCTCGTCGTATTGGACTTCGGAAAGAAGATCGCCGAAGGCGCTCCGGAGGAGATCCGACAGAACCCATTGGTGATTCGAGCCTATTTGGGAGAAGAAACTTCCGAGAGCGAAGCCCATGCCTGAAAATACTCTGCCCAAACTTCTGAAAAGGAATGCTGAAAAATATGGTTCTCGAAAGATCGCCATGAGGGTGAAGAGCCGTGGTATCTGGCAATCCTTCACTTGGCAGGATTATTACGAAAACGTTAAATATTTTTCGCTGGCACTCCTCGCTCTCGGAATGAGAAAGGGAGATAAGGTTTCGATCATCGGAGAGAACAAACCTGAAATCTTCTGGGCCGAATTAGCCGTTCAGTCAATTGGCGGAACAGTGGTGGGGATCTACACGGATTGCACACCTCCGGAAGTTAAATTCTTTGTTGCCGATTCGGACTCCACCTTTGTCATTGCCCACGATCAGGAGCAAGTGGACAAACTTCTTCAGATTAAGGAAGGGCTTCCTCTGGTAAAGAAAGTGATCTACTGGGATCCAAAAGGATTATGGAATTATGACGACCCGATTCTGACCAGTTTCACAGAGATGGTCGATTTGGGTAAGAGATACGAGAAGGATCATCCCGGTCTATTTGAGGAATGTATTGAGAAAGGAGAAGGGGAGGAGATAGCTCTGATTAGTTATACCTCCGGGACGACCGGTATGCCCAAAGGAGCGATGATCAGCCATAAAGGATTGGTAGCTATTGCCCAAGCATGGCGAGACGTTGACCATTGGTCTCCG
>CAKZKY010000143.1 GCA_937124575.1 uncultured Pseudomonadota bacterium
CGGCTTTGAACCAAGAAGATGTTGAAGGGAAACGGTTTATGTCGATCGATGGTCCATTCCGTGTCCTGAGGACAGCCATAATAAGCCTCAATCTTTTTGGCATATCTGGCCAGTTCCAAAGCCTCCTCGTCTTCGATACATGGAATCTCTCGTCGGTCAGGAGAGATGTCTGCATGCACCACTTCCCTTTTCCGACTGTCAAAGACGCACTCGGTTTCTTTTATGGCAATCTCCTTATTGAGGGTCATGGTGACTTTATCCACAACAAACTTATCGGGATTGCAAAGTCCAGCCACCACCGACTCCCCCAATCCCCAATTGCCTTCGATCACTACTTTGGATGGATCTCCGTTAAGAGGGTTGATGGTGAACATGACTCCAGCGGCCCGTGCATCCACAATCTTCTGAACCCCGACACTGATATGGACCTTCTCGTGGGGAAATCCCATCTTGAGCCTGTAGGCAATGGCCCGGGGAGAAAAAAGGCTTGCCATGCACTCTTTAATTTTTACAAGCACATCATCGATTCCCTGAACCCAGAGAAAGGTATCCTGTTGGCCAGCAAAACTGGCTCCTGGAAGATCTTCTGCCGTTGCACTGGATCGGACCGCCACCGGGAGGTCAGGCGTATCAAAGACGCTGGACAAAGCTTGATAGTTTGACTTTATTTCCTCCTGGAATTTTTTGTTAAAAGGGGTTTCTATCATCAATTGTTTGATTTTTTTACTGGCTTCTTCGAGGGCAGCAATATCCTTAGGATCTATCTTATGAAGGAGGGCCTCCACATTCTCTTTTAACGTACCAGCGAAGAAGTCAAGATAGGCTTCTGTGGTAACTGAAAAGCCGGGAGGCACAGGGATCCCAGCTCGAATCAATTCCCCCAGACTGGAATTTTTCCCACCCACCAATGCAAGGGCTTCTTTACCTGCTCGATCAAACCAAAGTGTATAAGGCATCGCACACTCCTATTGACGAAACTAAATTTTGTTTGGTTGGAGGAGGTTGGAGGTAGACATTTCATGTTTGAAAAAATCTTCTAACCTCCAACCTCTCAATTTAAACTTAAAATTTGTTAAGCTCGTTTCAATATCTTGACCATTCCTGTATTGCCATCCACATGGACTGTATCACCCGTTTTGAGCACGGAGGTGGCGATCCCTGTTCCTGTGACGGATGGCACTCCATACTCTCGACAAACAATCGCGGCATGACTGGTAATACCGCCGATATCTGTAATGGATGCTTTAATCTTGGTAAATACCGGTGCCCACGCTGGATTGGTGGTCGGGCAAACCAGAATCTCACCCTGCTGGATCGCTGTAATTTCTTCAAGGCGTTTCACCACACGGACTTTTCCTTCAGCCACGCCTGCAGAGGAGGCAAATCCTTTCAGTTCCGTCACTTCTGTAGGAACTACAGCCACTCCTTTGAGCCATTCCCTCACTTTCTCTGTAGTAATTCCCCAGAGCATGATGGTGAAAGGCTCTGCCACCTCCTCTGGCGGTGTTCCGAGGGCAGGGATCGGAGTCCATTTTTTGGCAGCCTCTAAGATCTTTTTTCTCTTTTCCACTTTAGCTTGCCAGTATTGTCCCCCGGAGGGCACCCCTTCACCTAAAGCCCATGTCGTAGCAAGATCTTCCATGAGGTAAGGGACCTCGAAACGATTGAAGAGGTATATATCGTCAGGGTCTTTTAATAACCCATATTTGACCAGGACATTCCCAAACTCCCTCACCTTTTCAAACCAGATGGTATGGAACCAATGCTCCACCCAGAAGAGGTGATCCTCTGCATACTTGTAAATGGTTCGGACCGCCTTATAGGTATCATCAAACGACTTTCGGTCCTCGTCTGTTTTGATGAGTTTACGATATTCTTCAGCAAGCTCGGCCCTCTCTTTATCAATGTTCGGAAGATCCCGATCAATCTTTTCACCTTTTTCGATTCGTTCGATATAGCTTTTCAGATATCCAAAGGGGATTTCGGGTTTAGTAATCCAGCTTCCTTCATAGTGGAACCAGCCACTTCCGCAGGAGACATAGAACCAGGGATCCTTCGACTTTTCATATTCGACCAACCAATCCCTTCCTTCTGCCGTTTTTTTGAGAGCCTCTCTCTTTTCTGAAACGGAGAGGTCGCTTTTAAGGATTTTAGAAAGTTCAGGGATGGCAGCAGCAATTTTGGCTAACCTTCCTAACTCTTCTTCCGGACGAAACATCTGAACATAAGCTCCAGCCACCAGTTTCCCGATCGTACTTTCCCCAATCCCAGGAAAGAGCTTTCGGCAGGTGTCGGCAAATAGGAGGTAGGCGAGATAGGCGAGATTGAGATATTGAAAGTGGAACTGCCAGCCTTTGATCATAAGGTTGACCAACCGATCCCAGCCGTCAATCAAATCATAAGAGGTATAAAACCCTCTTGGTTCTGGAAAGACTTTTTCATCATCCTCAAATTTGGGGAATTCGGTAGGAACTTTGATGCTGGCCATCTCCTCACCCAGTGCTCGAAACTTTTTAAGCCATAATCCCCAAAGAGCGTCATAATGATCAAATACATAAAAAACCCTTTTCTGGAACAGACCAGCCTTCTCACCAATGATTTCAGGCGGAGGAGGGGCAACCGGTGTAATATACATGTAACAGCCGACCATCCTCTGGGCGATCCCCTGAGCTGGCGGGATGCAGAAAACTCTTGTTGTATACTGGGAAAGGGAGATCTGCCATGCCTCATGAAAGATGAGATCGAGAGGATACATAGCTTCAGGGGCATGGATTTTGTCATGAAACCAGAAATGGTTCTCTTCCCACTCTTTTCTTTCTTTACTGAAGATGTAGTAGGGCGGGTACATCTCCTCCCACCCCTGCAATTCTTTCGGATACTCCACTTCTAACGGCATTGGAAACCCCTTTTTTTCTGCCATTTTTACCCCTCCTTTTTAGATGTTATGATAA
>CAKZKY010000144.1 GCA_937124575.1 uncultured Pseudomonadota bacterium
AACTCTATGAAGGCCTCGCCCGGAGCCTCGAAATTGCTGCGGCACACAGAGATGCCCAGATTGATTTGCGGGAGCGCGTCAAGGAACTAACGTGCCTTTAGGGTATCGCTCGCCTGGTCTCCCGGCCCGGGATAACACTGGACGGGATTTTACACGGCATTGTCGAACTTCTGCCATCGGCCTGGTTATACCCTGACATCGCCTGTGCCCGTATCATCATGGACGGCCATTCGTATTGTACCCCCTATTTTAGAGAGGGAAGATGGATACAAGCTGCGGACATCGTTGTCCATAAACAGACACGGGGACAGGTCGAGGTTTTCTACGTTGAGGAGAGGCCGGAGCTGGACGAAGGCCCTTTTATGAGGGAGGAGCGGCATCTTTTGGATACGGTTGCAAGAGAGGTGGCGATCATCATCATGCGGAGAGAGGCGGAGCGGGAAAAATCAAAGCTCGAAAACCAGCTTCGGCATGCTGACCGATTGGCAACCATCGGACAACTTTCCGCTGGCGTTGCCCATGAACTGAACGAGCCCCTTGGGAATATCCTGGGATTTGCCCAGCTTGCAAAAAAATGTCCTGGACTGCCCAAGCAGGCGGAGTCCGACATCGAAAAAATCCTAACCGCCTCTTTGAATGCACGGGAAGTCGTCAAAAAGCTCCTGACCTTTGCCAGGAAAATGCCTCCACAAAAGACAGAGGTAAACTTGAATCAACTGGTTGAAGAGGGGCTCCGTTTTTTTGAATCCCGCTGTAACAAGCAGGGCATTGAAATTCTTTGTTCTCTTTCTCCGGATATGCCAGAGATCCAGGCTGATCCGACACAGTTGAATCAGGTGATCGTTAATCTGATGATCAACGCCTTGCAGGCTATGGAGTCAGGTGGAAGATTGACCCTACGGACGCTTGCTGGGAAAGAACACATATCGCTTATCATAGAAGATACAGGAATCGGCATGAACGAAGAGGTCATGAAACAGATCTTCACCCCATTTTTTACGACAAAGGACATCGGTCAGGGAACCGGACTGGGACTTCCTGTGGTTCATGGAATTGTGACCTCCCACGGAGGTTCCATCAAAGTTGAGAGTAAACCGAATCAAGGTTCAAGATTCGAAATACAATTGCCAATTGCCAGTTCAACCGAGGTTGAGACGAGTCCATAGGTGGAACATTCCGTCAGAAAAGCACGAATTCTTATCGTAGATGACACCCCAGACACCTTGGAGATTGTGCAGAGAAACCTGGCCTCACAGGGATACCGGACTTTTATTGCCTCGCATGCGGCTGAAGCCATCAAAATACTTGAAACGACGCCTATGGATCTGGTTATCACTGACTATAAAATGCCCGAGGTCAGCGGTCTCGATCTCATCCGGCATGTCCGCGAAAACTTCAGAGACACGGAGGTGATGATGATCACGGGCTATCCCAGCGTGGAGGGAGCCGTGGAGGCGATGAAGAAGGGAGCCGATGAGTACCTTGCCAAACCCTTCACAGATGAAGAGCTCCTTTCTGCTGTCGGGCGAACCCTTGAAAAACTCCACCTTCGGAGGATAACGAAAGCTCCTCCTTCAGGAAGGATCTCGGCCCCTTATGGATTCATCGGTGAGTCAGAAGCCATAGCAAAGGTCAGAGATTGGATTGCAAAGGTAGCCCCCACCCCTGCCACAGTTCTGATCGCTGGAGAAAGTGGCACAGGAAAGGAGCTGGTCGCAAGGGCAATCCATTACAACAGCCCAAGGGCATCAGCCCCGTTTGTTGCGGTCAATTGTGGCGCCATCCCGAACGAGCTTCTGGAGAGTGAACTTTTCGGCCATATCAAGGGCGCCTTTACTGGGGCCACCGAAACCAGAGCAGGCTTCTTCCAGACGGCTGACGGGGGAAGCATCTTCCTTGATGAGATTAGCGAGACCAGCCTCTCCATGCAGGTGAAACTGCTACGAGTCCTCCAGGAAAAGGAGGTCTGCATGGTGGGATCAAGTCGGCCGAGAAAAGTGGATGTGCGTATACTCGTTTCCACTAATAAGGATCTTTTAGGTCTTGTGAAAAAGGGAGCCTTTCGCGAGGATCTCTTCTTCCGGATCAATGTTATCACCATTGACCTTCCTCCGTTAAGGGAAAGGGGGAATGACATCCTGCTTCTGATCCGCCATTTTGCAACAAAGTTTGCCGAAGAATCCGGCAAGCCCCCGCCCCGATTTTCAGAAGAGGCCCTCCAGATTCTCCAGCATTATCACTGGCCCGGAAATATAAGAGAATTGGAGAACGTGATTCAACGGCTCGTTTTAATGACGGAGGGAAATCTCATCTCAGTCCCCGACCTTCCCTCACTGATGCGGTTTTCCGCTCTTCGAGAGGCCGGACTCAATCGAACCCTTGCTGAAGTGGAAGCTGAGTATATCCGTAATGTCCTTGCAAGCGTGGACGGCAACAAGACGCGTGCCGCTCAGATTCTCGGGATCGACCGCAAGACCCTTAGAGAAAAATTACAAAAA
>CAKZKY010000145.1 GCA_937124575.1 uncultured Pseudomonadota bacterium
GAAAAAGCAAGAAAGGTGAAACTGTTTGCCCATGATGTGCATGGAGTGCTCACACCGAATACCTTCTTCTGTGATAGTGAAGGAAGACGAAGATACTCCTTCTGGCATATGGATGGTTTTGGTGACTTATCCCTAACGGCCAATGGGATACAGATCGCCTTTCTCGATTCAACGTCGATCGATGAGGAAGGCCTGTTTCGAGCTCGGGAACTGAAATTAGATAAATTCTACTATAGAGTCAACAATAAGTCTGCAAAGCTTGAGGAGCTCAAAAAGGAGTTGGGGATTGGTGATGAGAATGTCGGCTACATCGGCTGTGAGATAACCGACCTCACTCCTATGAAGCGCGTTGGTTTTGCTGTGGCAACAGCGGATGCGATCGATGAGGTCAAAGAGCTTGCAGACTATATCACCACTGCACCAGGAGGAAGAGGTCCCATCCGAGAAACTTGCGAATTTATCCTTCGAGCTATGGGAAAGTGGGAAGAATGGGTCGAGAAGGTAACCAGGATGGGCTACAAATGAAAATCGTAAACTCGAAGCACGAAGTTCGGGCGAAGCTTCCCCAAGGGATCAACTCGAAATAAACTCGGATGACCGAATTTAAATTAATGATTTAAAAAGTTTGAAGATTTTGAACATTTGAATTTTGGAATTGTTTCGGATTTCGATATTCGGATTTCGAATTTGATTATACGGGAGGGTTAATGGAATGCTAAATAAGGAAGCAGCTATCGAAAAAGCAAAAAAAGTTAAATTTGTTATTCTCGACATCCACGGCATCTTAACCGATAACACCCTCTATTACGATGAAGAAGGGAGGAAATCTGAGTCCTTCTCTCTTCATGACCGATTCGGGTGTATGGCCCTCATGGAAGGAGGTATTGGCGTCTCCTTCTTGACGAGTAAAATTACGAGGACCGATGAACAGGTGGCAAAGATTTACGGAGTCCCCTTGGAGCGACTCTGGGGGACTTCAGCCAAGATCGGAAAATTGGATGAGTTTGAGAAAGAGTCAGGCCTGAAGGATGAGGATCTCTGTTATGTGGGAGACGAGATGATCGATCTAGGGGTCATGAAACGGGTTGGGTTTTCAGTCGCTCCCATGGATGGGTCGGTTGAGGCAAAAGCCGTGGCCGATTACGTCACCCAGGCCGGTGGAGGAAAGGGGGTGGTGAGAGAAGTTGCCGAATTCATTCTGAGGGCACAGGGTAAGTGGGTCTCAATAATTCAGAAGATGACAGAAAATAGATGAGGACAATCATAAAAGGAGGAAAATCGAAATGCCCTATCTATTCTATAAAGATAACCGCGAATTCATCAATGCACTTCAATCTAATAATGACCTTGTGATTATTGAACAGGAGGTGGATTGGGACCTCGAGATGGGCGCTATTGTGAGAAGGGTCTGTGAAAGAAAATCGGCCTCCCCTTATTTTAAAAAGATCAGGGACTATCCTGGGTTTGAAGCTTTCGGAGCCCCCTTGGCTACCTACAAAAGGCTCGCCATCGCTATGGGGATGAATCCAGATGCCTCTATCCCTGAGATCTCCGACGAATATGTGAAAAGGACAACCGGCGAACCCATAAAGCCTATCGTTGTGGAGAAGAAGAAGGCTCCTTGCAAAGAGAATATCTGGCTGGGCAAAGAGGCAGACCTCTTTAAACTCCCGGGCCCTATGGTCCACGACGGTGATGGAGGTAGGTATCTGGCAACGTGGCATTTTGTTGTATCGAAAGATCCAGATACAGGTTTTGTCAATTGGGGAATGTATCGTCAAATGGTATTCGACGAAAAGACCATGGTTGGACCGGTGCTTCCCTTTTCGGATATGGGAAAGATGTTCTATGGAAAATACGTCCCGAAAAATAAACCCATGCCTTTTGCTACAGTCATCGGATGTGATCCCCTTTCTGGGGTGGCGGCCTGTGCTCCTGCCCCCATTCCCGAGGATGAATTTACTGGTATGCTGATGGGTGCTCCTGTGGAGCTGGTCAAATGCGAAACAAACGATCTCTATGTCCCCGCCCATGCTGAAATCATCATCGAAGGGGAGGTGCTTCCTGATATCCGTATTGAAGAAGCGCCTTTTGGCGAATATACGGGATACCGGACCTCACCCCGGGAACCAAGAACCGTCTACCGGATTAAAGCCATCACCTTCAGGAATAACCCCATTGTCACAGTCTCCAATATGGGAGTTCCCACCGATGAAGGACAGCTTCTCCGATCCTTCTCTCTGGGATTGGAGATGCGAAAACTTCTCGATAGCCAAGGCATTCCCATCACGGGCGTCTTCATGTGGCCTGAGTCAACCCATCACCTCGTTGTCGTAGGGGTTAGACCTGCCTACAGCGGCATTGCGAGCCAGATCGCCAATCTCGTCTTTGGAAGTAAATTGAGCCCATGGTTCACCATGGTCGTCGTGGTGGACCATGAAACCGATATCTATAATAAGGATGAAGTGATCCATGCGCTCTGCACCAAATGCCACCCAATACGGGGAATTAGAAAATATGAACAGGCGCCGGGAACACCTCTCTACCCCTTTGCAGATCCTGAGGACCGAAAATGGAGTCGTGGCTCTCAAGTGCTTTTTGATTGTCTCTTCCCCCTTGATTGGCCCAAAGCAATGGTTCCCATCAAAGTTTCATTCAACAATGTCTATCCTAAAGAGATACAAGAAAAAGTTCTTAAAAATTGGAAATCTTATGGTTTCCAAGATTGAGGAGGAAACATATGGCCAAAAAAGAGTATGATACTTTTATTCTGACTGAACTGTCACAGGTCCCAGAAGATCAAGAAATAGAGTTGATCGTCCGCGACCTTACCCCTGAAGATCGCAGATACAAATACCGAAGTTTCTATGCCACCGCCATGATTTCCAAATCTGAATCAAAGTATCCCGATCGCCTTTGGATCAGGTTGGGGAGAGGTCAGCTTCAGGAAAAGCCCTGGTCGGTCAAGATCATCGAAGCGCTAAACAAGATACCAAAGGAGTAAAGGATGGCGGAGGAAGTATTCAGCTTGAGGGGCTTCATCGAGGACTTGAAAGGGCGAGGTGAACTGGTAACCATTTCTGATCCTCTGGATCCGAAATATGAGATCTCTGCCATTCTCTCTGAACTCGCTAAAAAGGAAGCCCCTGCCTTTCTTTTTACCCAAGTGAAAGGCCACCGCCTGCCCGTGGTTGGCAACCTTCTCGGCACAAGAAGACGGCTCAGTCTTGCACTTGGCATTGATCCTGACCAACTCTTCGAAGAATTCCCAAAACGGATGGAGAATCAACGGCCTCCTGTGTTAGTGAAAGATGATTCGGAGAAAGAGGTCATCAAACGAGGCAAGGGGCTGGACATCCTGAAACTTCTACCCATATTGACCCATTATGCGAAAGATTCCGGACCTTACCTGACCTCTGGCTTCTCTTCAGCCAGAGATCCAGATACCGGCGTGATCGGAAGAGGCCTTCACAGGATGGGGTTGAGAGGAAAAGACCGGTTCGGCATCTCCCTGCTCAACCCTCCACTTTCCGAAATTTACGGAAAATATAAGAAGATGAAAAAAAGGATGGAGATTGCCACTGTGATCGGACTCGATCCTCTCATCTTCATTGCCGCTGTCCTGAAAGCACCCGCTGGGCTGGATAAACTTTCCATCGCCGGAGGCATCCGGGGAAAAGCGATTCCATTGGTAAAAGCTGAACATGTAGATCTCGAAATCCCTGCTTTTGGAGAGATTCTGATCGAAGGATTTATCGACCCAAAAGGCAAAGAGGAGGATGGCATCCTTGGAGAATCGAGCGGCTACTATATGGGTTTCTCAAAAAGCCCTACTATCCAAGTTATGGCTATCACCTTACGAAAAGACGCCCTCTACCATGCCATCATTCCCTGGAGCCTTGAGGTAGACAATATACTCTACCTCATTCACGGTCTTGACTTCATTCCAAAGATGAAAAAGGAGATCCCCTCTATCAAAGAGATTCGCTTCATCCCCGGAACCTTTGGGGCACATGCTGTCCTAAGCTTGGACACAGAGAATCAAGGTGAAATTCGGAGGGCTTTATCACTTGCCCTTACCTTTACCAATATTAAAAAAGCGATCGCCGTCAACACGGATATCAACTTGCATGACGATCAGGAATTGGAATGGGCTCTGGCCACTCGTTTTCAAGCTGATAAGGACCTTATCCTCATGACTAACCTGAGGGGACAACCCATTGATCCCTCTTCAGGTGATGGATTCTTAACGGCAAAGATGGGATTGGATGCAACTAAACCCAGAGTGGAGGGGTTTGAAAAGGTTGGAGTCCCTGAAGAAGTGAAAAAACGATTAGCCATTCTCCTTAAAAAACTCGTCAAAGGGGAATGAGATGAAGAGATTGATTGTTGGGATTTCTGGCGCAACTGGAGCCATCTATGGTATCCGGCTCCTTGAGATCCTCTCCAAATCGAATGTGGAAACCCATCTGGTGATCACAGAGGCCGCTGAAAAGACCATCCACTTGGAGACGGATTGGAAAGTGGATGAAGTGAAGTCATTAGCCACTGTGGTCTACGATATTAAAGATGTAGGAGCCGACATAGCCAGTGGCTCTTTTCGCACCGATGGCATGGTGGTCATCCCCTGTTCCATCAAGAGCCTATCAGCAATCGCTAACTCGTTCAATCTAAATCTCCTGATTCGGGCGGCCGATGTGACGATGAAAGAGAAACGGAAATTGGTTCTTGCTGTGCGGGAAACGCCCCTTCACAAAGGCCATCTCAATCTCATGATGAACCTTGCCGACTCAGGAGCAATCATTCTTCCTCCTATCCCGGCTTTCTACTTCCATCCCAAAACCATGGACGATCTGATCAATCATACGATCGGCAAAGTCCTTGATCTCTTCCACATCGAGCACGACCTCTTTGCCCGATGGGGAAGTAAAAGGGTGAAGAACCATCTTCGGAAGAAAGGATTAAACCATTAAGATCCGCGGGAAAATTGTCGAAGGGCTCAGGGAAGCAAGCCGTTTCACCCAAATCCCCTGGGTCAGAAAACAGTTCATCTCAAAGCTCTCCATCGATCCCTACCCAGGAACACTCAATCTGGAAATGGTTGATCCCGAATCGATCCAGACCTTCAACGATCTAAAAGCAACCGCAGGGATTGAGATCACTCCAGAAGATCCCTCCTTCTGCAGCGCAGCATGCTACCCAGTCCTCATCAACGGTCGCCTCAAAGGAGCCATTGTCTTACCTCTCGTAAAAAACTATCCCGAAAACAAGTTAGAGTTGATTTCATCGAGCCGAATTAAAGAAGCACTTCGTGCAGAGGATGGCGATATTTTGGAAGTTGAGATTTTATCCCTACCGATTGCGTAGAGCGGTAGATAACAACCTTTCTATTCTGGTTTCTCGATGTGAGTCCGTCTTTCTCCCTTCAGGCCGCTCCATCACTTCTCATCCTACCTTCAGTCCCGAGGCTAACTCTTTTAGTGAGTCGTGACTGAGAATCCTTATCCTTTTCCCTTTCACCTCGATGATCTTTTTGGCTCTCATCTTCCCAAGGGTTCTGGAAAGGGTTTCACTGATCGTTCCCAATTTAAAAGCCAATTGGGTCTTGCTCAGATCGAGCTCAATCTGATTGGGGTTCTTCCCCTCTTTTGACAACTTGGTTGAGAGATCGAGAAGATATTTGGCAACCCTGGAGGAGACCTCTTTGAGAGAAAGCTCTTCAATCAAAGAGGCAAAGCGCCTCAGATAGTGAGAAAGGGAGACGATCATATTGATACTGAGCTGAGGGTTCTTCTCGATCCATTGGATAAATTCCTTTTTAGGTATAAAGAGAAGCTGGCTGTCGATCAATGCTTCGGCAAAGGCCGGATAAGTCCCTTCGAGAAAGAGAGCGGCCTCAGCAAAGGAATCTGGTCCGGAGACCACATGAAGGATCTGTTCTTTACCATCGGATGATATCTTATAGAGCTTCACTTTCCCCGAAAGGATCACATAGAACCCCTTTGCCTCTTCCCCATCGGAGAAAAGAACCTCCTTCTTTCCGAGCCTCTTAGGTGCACCAATCTGCCTTATCCTTTTGAGGTCTTCCTCTTTTAATCCTGCAAAAATCGGACATCTTTTCAAAAGTTCTGTTTCCATCTTATTAAAATCTAGAGGTTTTTGGCTCTTCTTGCAAGTCAAAAAGAAATTTTTTAAAGATGAGATATTAGATTTCTATATGATTACAATAAGTTAGATGTTTTCTCCTAAAATCCGCTTAACCTTCCCCACTCTCTCCCCTCCTGTTCAGAATATTGAATTGATAAAGGAATTATGTTAGTCTGAAATCGAAAGAATCTCAGGAGGATAGATTGAATTCTCTCTACAAAAACCTTCTCTTCTGGTCAATTATCATCATCATCATGATCCTCCTCTTTAATCTCTTCAGCAAACCCCGCCAGACCATAGCGGATAAAAATTATTCCGATTTCATTACTGCTGTTGAAAACAACCGAGTTCTTGAGGTTGAGACGAAAGGAAGAAGTATTGTCTGGAAAGATACAGAAGGGAGGAGATTCAAAACCTATGCTCCGGAAGATCCCGAGATGATAAAAATCATCAGGGAGAAGAAGATTGCCATCAGCGCCAAGAAGGAAGAGGAAACGCCTCTCTGGCAGAACATCCTCATCTCCTGGTTTCCAATGATCATTCTCATCGGAGTCTGGATCTTCTTCATGAGGCAGGTCCAGATCGGCGGCGGAAAAGCCCTCTCTTTCGGGAAGAGCAAAGCAAAGATCTTAACGAAAGAGCAACATAAGGTGACCTTTGACAACGTGGCTGGGATTGACGAGGCCAAAGATGAATTGGAGGAAATCATAGACTTTTTAAGAGATCCAAAGAAATTCACCAAATTAGGTGGAAGAATCCCTAAGGGTGTGCTTCTTATTGGCGCTCCGGGTACAGGAAAGACCCTACTGGCAAGAGCGATTGCTGGCGAAGCCGATGTCCCCTTCTTCAGCATCAGTGGTTCAGACTTTGTTGAGATGTTTGTGGGCGTGGGCGCCTCTCGTGTTCGGGATCTCTTCCTCCAAGGAAAAAGAAATGCCCCTTGTATCATCTTCATCGATGAGATCGATGCTGTCGGAAGACACCGAGGAGCAGGCCTGGGTGGAGGTCATGACGAGCGGGAGCAGACCCTGAACCAGTTGCTGGTGGAGATGGACGGCTTCGAATCGAACGAAGGTGTCATCCTGATCGCAGCCACCAACCGACCCGACGTTCTCGACCCTGCCCTTCTCAGGCCAGGCCGATTTGACCGTCAGGTCGTTGTCCCGGTTCCTGATGTGAAGGGAAGAGAAGAGATCTTAAAGGTTCACACCAAACGGGCTCCTTTAGCCGATGATGTCGATATCTCTGTCTTGGCAAGAGGGACACCTGGATTTACAGGTGCGGACCTCGAGAACCTGGTCAATGAGGCTGCCCTTCTTGCAGCCCGCTTGGGAAAAGAACGGGTTGACATGTCCGACCTCGAACAGGCCAAAGACAAAGTCCTAATGGGTGTGGAACGAAAATCGATGATCATCCCTTTCGAAGAGCGGAGAATTACCGCTTATCATGAAGCAGGCCATACCTTGGTGGCACGAATGATTCCCGGAACAGATCCCATCCACAAAGTAACCATCATCCCCAGGGGCCGGGCACTTGGAATTACCCAACAGCTCCCTATCGATGAAAAACATACCTATCCTAAGGATTACCTACTCAATAACATCGCTGTGATGATGGGCGGCAGGGTGGCCGAGGAGCTGGTCCTGAACCGGCAGACCACTGGAGCCGGAAATGACATCGAGCGTTCGACCGAACTGGCCAGAAAGATGGTCTGTGAATGGGGAATGAGCGACAATCTCGGTCCCATGGCATTCGGACAGAGAGAAGAACAGATCTTCCTTGGAAGAGAGATCACCCAGCACCGAGATTATAGCGAAGAGACGGCCAGACTGATCGATGCTGAAGTCCGGGCAATCATCAATCAGAGTTATGGGAAGGCAAAGGAGATCATCCAGACCAACCTGGACACGCTCCATCGCTTGGCCAACGCCCTTCTTGAGAAAGAGGTGCTCGACGGAAATCAGATTGATCAGATCATCAAGGGTGAATCGGTCTGACCTGGAAACGATCAGGGATCACCAAACCCAAGAATAAAAATCGGGTTTAAGAGAAGGACTAAAGTTAGGAAGCTGGTTTGTTGAAAGGTCAATGGGTTAGGGCTAAACACTGATGACTTCACCCATTCACGAAACTGGCCTCTTTGCCCTTGCCTTAAGACCTAAAACTCTATTTTCTAAACAGAGACATGAATCTGATTCGAAACCTTCATATCACCGAGATGAAAGAGGCGATCCATCAGATCGAAGCCATAGGGGTAGATCCAGATGGCATCGAATTGATGAGAGGCAAAGCCCTCCATCTTAACCTCAAAGTGGAAGGAATGGATATCAGGACGGCAAATATTCTTAAACAGGAGATGCTCTCTCTGGGGGGAGATGTCGCTCTCGATAGCAGAGGGCTCGATTGCACTGTCCCATCGACCGATGGGCTTCTTATGGGAACCCAGAAACAGTTTGAAAAACTGATCCAGAAGCTCGATTCCTATCCTCACCTTCAACATATCGGACAGGCTTTAAGAGAGACCCTACAGAATATTTTTAAGAACCGTTTCACCTTGCGCTGTCGCCAACGGACATTGACGCTGGGCGAAAGAACGCTATTGATGGGAGTTCTCAATATCACTCCGGATTCCTTTTCGGACGGCGGGCTCTACTTCGAAAGGGATAAAGCGATTGCCCATGGCTTAAAGATGGCAGAAGAGGGAGCAGATATCATCGATGTGGGAGGCGAATCGACAAGGCCCGGCTCCAAACCGCTCGCATTGGAGGAAGAGCTCCGACGGGTCCTCCCTGTGATTGAAGGCCTTTCGAAAGAGGTGAAGATTCCCATCTCCATCGACACCTATAAATCGGAAGTGGCCCGTAGGGCGATCGAATCGGGCGCTGAGATCATCAATGACATCAGCGGATTGCATTTCGACCCGGGATTGGCTCAGGTGGCAGCCGAAGCCGATACCCCTCTTGTTCTGATGCATATTCGTGGAACACCCGAAACCATGCAGAAGGATGTGCATTACGATTCCCTTTTTTCTGAAATCATTGTCTATATTAAAGAATCGATTCGGCGGGCTGAGGCCGCAGGAGTAGATCCTGAACAGATCGTCATCGATCCTGGAATCGGGTTTGGCAAAAACCTTGAGGATAATCTCCTTCTGATCAAACATCTCTCAGAATTCCGAATCCTCGGCAAACCCATTCTCCTCGGTACCTCGCGAAAAAGTTTTATTGGAAAGATTCTCAACACCCTTCCGGACCAGCGGCTCGAAGGTACCCTTGCCAGCATTGTGATTGGTATATTGAACGGTGCCCATATGATTCGAGCACACGACGTACTCCAAACTAAGAGGGCCATCGCTATAGCCGATGCGATCCGTATGACGGAGGGGTAAACCATTTGGAGTCGGGAGTTTGAAGCAGGAAACGACACGGAAGCTCTTTGGAACAGATGG
The DNA here is from genome assembly GCA_937124575.1 of uncultured Pseudomonadota bacterium. Classification (GTDB taxonomy): domain Bacteria; phylum Desulfobacterota; class BSN033; order BSN033; family UBA1163; genus RBG-16-49-23. The sequence continues at coordinate 9,596 of CAKZKY010000145.1, forward strand.
AATCCGGGGGGTTGCCAATGTTGACCCCATGACCGGAGAAATGGCGATGCAACTTGGCAGAGCCATTGCCCATATCTTCAAAGATGTGAAAGGCCCCCACCGCATTGTGGTCGGTAAGGATACCCGTCTATCCGGATATATGCTGGAGACCGCTCTTGCCTCTGGAATCTGCTCCATGGGAGCGGATGTCTGGCTTGTCGGCCCTCTTCCCACCCCAGGCATTGCTTTTATCACGACCAGTATGCGGGCCAATGCCGGTGTGGTCATCTCCGCCTCACACAACCCCTATTATGACAATGGGATTAAGATCTTCTCCCGAGATGGATTCAAACTCCCCGACGAGATGGAACACCGGATCGAGGAATTGATTCTCTCAAACCATCTCGACTCCCTTCGACCCACCGCCAATGCCATTGGAAAGGCACACCGCATCGATGATGCCATCGGTAGGTATGTCGTCTTCTTAAAAAATACCTTCCCGAATGACCTCAACCTCGATGGCTTCCGGATCGCCCTCGATTGCGCCAATGGAGCGGCCTACCGGGTTGCCCCTACTGTTTTTGAAGAATTGGGTGCAGAGGTGATAACCGCTGGAATTGAACCGGATGGAGAAAATATCAATGCCAACTGCGGCTCGCTCCATCCAGAAGTCGTGACCCGGCTCACTCTCGAAAATGAAGCCGACATCGGTATGGCCCTCGACGGAGATGCCGATCGTATCATCTTTGTGGACAGACATGGAAACCAGGTAGATGGAGATCATATTCTGGCCATCTGTGGCCTCCATATGCTTTCACAAAATCGCCTGAAAAAAGGTACGGTCGTTACAACTGTGATGAGCAATATGGGCTTGGACCGAGCCATCCAAAACGCTGGAGGCAGGGTAGTCCGAACACAGGTGGGTGATCGCTATGTCGTTGAAGAGATGGTTCGTGGAAATTATTCCCTGGGGGGAGAACAGTCCGGACATACCGTTTTTCTCGATTACAATACCACCTGTGACGGTATCCTCACCGCCCTTCAGGTCTTGGCCATCATGAAGAGGAAGGACCGACCTCTGGATGAACTGGCAAAGGTGATGGAACCCCTTCCGCAGGTTCTTTACAATGTGAAAGTGAATGAGAAGAAAGACCTCACCCAAATTCCCGAGATCGCAGAGAAGATCAATGGGATTGAAAAATCTCTTAAAAATACCGGTCGGCTTCTGATCCGTTATTCAGGAACAGAGCCTCTGCTGAGGATTATGGTTGAAGGAGAGGAAGAGAAGAGGCTCCATGAGATGGCTCAGGAGTTGACGGAGTTGGTTAAAAAACACCTTGGAGAATCGGAAGGTGTGAAGTAGAGAAAGGAGATCCCTTCGGAACAGGAGCTTTTATGACCAGATTAGGAGTCAATATCGACCACGTAGCAACCGTGAGACAGGCAAGAGGAGTGGCTTACCCGGATCCAGTGACCGCTGCTTCCATGGTGGAGTTGGCCGGAGCGGATGGCATTGTCTGCCACCTGAGAGAGGATCGGCGCCATATCCAGGACCGCGACCTCCGCCTCCTGAGGGAGATCGTTCAAACGCAACTGAACCTGGAGATGGCGGCCACAGAAGAGATGATCCGCATCGCCCTGATGACCAAACCCGACATCGTTACCCTCGTTCCCGAGAAAAGGGAAGAACTGACCACGGAGGGAGGGCTGGATGTCGTAAGAAATTTTCGTCTTCTCAAAAAGGCAATCCAGCAGCTGAAAAAGGGAAAGATCCCGGTTAGCCTCTTCGTGGATCCAGACAAGAACCAGATTAAGGCATCTGAAGAAGTGGAGGCTGAGGCGATCGAGATCCATACCGGTCACTACTGTGAGGCAAAGACAAAAGCCCAGGCCGATGAAGAACTGAAAAGGATCCTCGATGCGGTTGCAGAGGCCTCCCACCGGAACCTTCGAATTGCCGCAGGCCACGGCCTCAACTATGTCAATGTGAAGCGGATTGCGGAGATCAAAGAGATCGAGGAACTGAATATCGGCCATAGCATCATCGCTCGCGCCGTCCTCGTGGGACTGGACCGTGCCGTTCGGGAGATGATCGCACTCATTCGATAATGAGTTGGGGAGTAATGGGTTCGTAGTTCGGAGAAATTAGGTTTGATCAAAGAATGATTAACTCCGAACATTTGTTATGATCATCGGCAGCGGAATCGATATTGTTAATATTGACCGGATTGAAAGACTGCTGGACCGCTGGGGAGATCACTTTCTCAGCCGTGTTTATACCGAGGCAGAAATCTGCCGGTGTCAGCAAAGGTCCCGTCCATCAGAATGTTTTGCCATCCGGTTCGCCGCCAAGGAAGCCTTTCTTAAGGCGATCGGTTCAGGACTTCGACATGGAATCCAATGGACAGATATCGAAGTGGAAAACGATCCCATGGGGAAACCTCTCCTCCTCTTCCATCGAAAGGCAAAGGAGATTCTCCAAACCCGACGGATCGAGAGGACTCATCTCACCCTTTCCCACGACCGACCATTCGCCGTGGCCCACGTCCTAATAGAGGGGAAAGACAATGAAAGTAGCGACCGCTGAGCAGATGCAGGAACTGGACCGTAAGACGATCGAAAACTACCGTATCCCAGGCATTCTTCTTATGGAGAACGCAGGCAGGGGAGCCACCGAAGCCATCCTCACTTTTTTCTCAGACCTCCAGAAGAAGAAAGTGGCGATCATTGCCGGAAAAGGAAATAATGGAGGCGATGGTTTCGTCGTTGCCAGGCACCTGATGAATCATGGGATATCCGTCAAGGTCTTTCTTCTGACCGACCCCAAATCTCTCCGGGGAGATGCCGAGACAAACCACTACATCTTTCACCGGATGAAAGGAGAGATCATTCCTGTTCCTTCCTCGAAGGAATATCAGAAGGTGAAGAGGGAGATCGAGAAGGCAGACCTTCTGATCGATGCGATCTTTGGAACAGGCCTCGATGCAGAGGTAAGGGGTTACTACAGGGAGGTCATTGATCATCTCAACACACTTCGCAAACCCATCGTGGC
>CAKZKY010000146.1 GCA_937124575.1 uncultured Pseudomonadota bacterium
GGAAACCATGACCTGGTGATCTTCTTCGGTTTCAGGACCGATCTTGGAAATCAAGGACTCTCCGTTCTCAAACATTTCGCTCCTCATCTGAAGACAATGACTTTGTGTAAGTATTATTATCCACACGCTGATTTCTCCCTTCCCAATCTCCGGAAAGATGAACAGTGGAGGGCTTTTTTGGAAAATTTGATTGAATATCTAAGGACTAAAGGAGGCGATTGATATGCCAAGAGGTGATGGAACAGGCCCACCCTGGGGAAGCGGCCAAGGAACCAGAAGAGTTGCAGGAATGGGGGGATCTCGAAGTGGAAGAATGGGCGGCTCCAGAGCAGGCGCAGGTCCGTCAGGGGAGTGTGTCTGCCCCAAATGTGGAGCTACCCTGCCTCATGAGGCTGGAATTCCCTGTTACTCTGTGAATTGTTCCAAGTGCGGGACAAAGATGGTAAGGAAGTAACTTGAAATATGGAATATCCAGCGAAGCCCATTTCTCTGGTATATCGAATAAGGGAACAAGACAATGATTATCTCCATTGCAAGCGGTAAAGGGGGGACCGGAAAGACCACCATTGCAGTCAATCTGGCGCTTTCTCTTCCAAAAGGAACGGTTCAGGTCATTGACTGTGATGTGGAAGAACCAAATGCCCACCTATTTCTTAACCCCACACTAAATTTGGTGACCTCCGTGGGAATTCCGGTCCCCCGAATTGATGAATCGAAATGCAATTACTGCGGGAAATGCGCGCAGGTTTGTGAATATCATGCCATTGCGGTCATCTTAAAAAACGTGCTGGTTTTTGATGAGCTCTGCCACGGATGCGGCGCTTGCTCTTATCTATGCCCTGAAAAGGCTATTTTTGAAGTGGAAAGAGAGATTGGAATCGTCCAGGAGGGAAGCGCCAACAGTATCCCTTTTGCCAATGGAGTTCTGAATGTTGGAGAATCCATGGCCTCTCCCCTCATCCGAAAGGCCAAAGAAAAGATACAAAAGGAAAAGATTGTGATTCTCGATGCACCACCGGGAACAGCCTGTCCGGTGATTGAGACGGTCAAGGGAAGTGATTTCTGTGTGCTTGTCACAGAGCCAACGCCTTTTGGACTGAATGATCTTGAATTGGCGGTCGGCATGTTGGAAAAGCTGGGGATTGAAAAAGGAGTGATCATCAATAAAGCGGATATAGGCGATCGAAAAGTTTGGGAATATTGCCAATCGAAAAAGATTCCTGTTCTGATGGACATTCCCCTGGATCGGAGAATTGCGGAAGCCTATTCACGGGGAGTTCCAATCGTTATGGAATATCCTTCCTACACACAGGGGTTTAAGGATTTATTGGACAAAGTGGAGGAGGTCTATGAGTCAAACCGAAGAAAGGGAGCAACTCAATGATGGGGTCGGTTATCTGGTCTACAACGAAACGCTGATTGATCACTTTATGCATCCCCGAAATGTCGGAGAAATCGAGAACCCCGATGCCATGGCCGTGGTTGGTGATCCGAGCTGCGGAGATTTTATCAGGATCACTCTGAAGGTGGATAACGGTAAAATATCCGCTTTCAAATTCTTAACCCAGGGATGTCCCGGAGCCATTTCCACTTCAAGCATTGCCACTGAGCTGGCCATTGGAAAGACGCTCGAAGAAGCTTTGAAGCTGACGGACAATGATGTAATCCATGCAGCCGGTGGCATCCCCGCGAGGAAAGCCCATTGTTCCCTTCTTGCAATTAGAGGCTTACATGAGGCAATCCAGAACTATCGGAAAAAATAAAACTATAACCCTTCCTTACCTCCCCTTAATTTAAGGGGAGGACCCGTGGCAGATGGGAAGAATACGGGAAAAGAAGGATTTTAAGTGCCAAAAAACCAAATTAAACAATTGTCCATTGTGAGTGGAAAGGGTGGAACAGGAAAGACCACGATTGCGGCTGCTTTTGCTGCGTTAGCAGAGGATAAAGTGATGGTCGATTGCGATGTGGATGCCGCTGATCTCCATCTCTTGCTTCAGCCTAGCATTGTGATTCGGGAGAAATATTTTGGTGGAAAATCTCCCCATGTGGATTTAGACGAGTGCACCCAATGCGATCTTTGCACCCAAATTTGCCGGTTTAAGGCCATTGATAATGGAGTGGTCGATCCGGTGTCGTGCGAAGGATGTGGCTTTTGCAGTCACGTCTGTCCGGAAAGCGCTATTACCATGGAAGAGGCCTTTTCAGGGGATTGGTTTGTTTCTGAAACATCTTATGGCCCCTTTGTCCATGCAAGACTTGGAATCGGTGAGGAGAACTCTGGAAAACTGGTAAACGTCGTACGGAAAAAAGCGGTAGAGATCGCAAAGGAGAAGGATCTCGGGCTTATCCTGATTGACGGCCCACCAGGCATCGGATGCCCTGTCACGGCATCCCTTACCGGAGTAAATCTCGTGTTGGCAATAACCGAGCCCACTCTTTCAGGAATCCATGACTTGGAAAGGATTTTGAAGGTTGCAGAACACTTCAAAATTCCATCCATGGTCTGCATCAACAAATTCGATATCAACTTGAAGAACACCCAGCACATTGTCTCCTATTGCGAAAGTAATGGCTCAAAGATTATCGGTAGAATCCCTTACGAACCTAAGGTGGTAGAGGCATTGGTCAACAGAAAGACCGTCATGGATTATCCATGCAATGAAGTCCAAGGTATTGTGCGACAAATGTGGGAAGAAACAGAAAACACCCTGTTCTATTCCCAACTCGATGCTTAGAGCTTTAGGTGAGGGGTGATTCTTTAAGTGTTTAAAATGTCCGAGTATAAGAAATTCTGTTATTGGGTGGACTCACGGGGTTTGAAAAAGGTCAAGGAGGTTATTAACACAAGGGGAAAACAGCTGGACGATGAATCCCGCATCCCCTGTCGTGTGTTAAGATCGTCACGAGAGTTTGCCTATATTTCTCCAGAAGCCTGGGAGGGCTTCTGTAAAAGAAGGACTTCTTGGTATCAAAGATCCAATAAATCAGGGAGGTTCCTTTTGGTCAGCAACACCCCCCTTGACGATTCGAATATCGGAGAACCGATCATCATCAAGGAATCAAATTTCAAACCGAACTCCCTGCCTTCCCATGAGGAGACCCTCCAACTGGCCAACTCAAAGGAATATCAACTTGTGAAACCCGAGGCCTGGGGAAAAGTTGATCCTTTTGATAAAGAGTTTTATAGACGCTGGTTCGAACGTTACCGGCCCAAAGAACTTTTTAATTTTGATAGAATCTTTGTCCACCATTCGGCAAATCACGCCAATTTCATTGATCCTAAATTTCTGGTTAACAGAGAGGGTATCAAAGCCCCCTATTCCATTGCTGACAGTCTTTATGTGTGTTCCTCGTGCATTGAATTTTTCAACATCCTTGGAGAAGAGTGGCCTATTAAATATGTCGTCCCTTGCATCGGCGCCGTTCAGTTTGCCCATCTTCCAATGGATCAATATTTTGAAGTGAGATTCCAGAAATAGGTCAAACGTGAGATGAAACGGATTTCCATTGAACTCAAACCAAAGTTGTCAAGTTGTATCGAAACAGAGGCCAAACAGGAATATGAACGGACCCTTCATCTCCTCCTCCGAAAGCGACCTTTGGATGAGGCACTTGGAGAGAGGCTTGAATTGCTGAGGCTGTTTCTGGAGTCAACCGATTTTAGTT
>CAKZKY010000147.1 GCA_937124575.1 uncultured Pseudomonadota bacterium
CTCTTCTCCACCTCCGAAACAGGCCTCTTAACCTGATCTCGTTCCGGCTCCTTTCTTAGCGTCTTTGGCTCTTCGACTTTCATGGTTTGCGGTTCTGGAGACCTCCGTTCCATACCCCTTTCTGCCTCTCTCCTCCTCAGCCTCTCCTCCCCTCTTCTTACAGGCATCTCCATGGGTCGGGTCTCCTTTCGAAAGATCGAGTATTCCCGCTCACGACTGAATAAGCGAGTCTCTTTCAATACCCGAATCTCAATTCTTCGGATAGATTCAGGTGGCCTTCTATCCGGATATATCTCTTTCATCATTGGAATCTTCGTCTGGAACTCCGGTTTGATGATCGGCCTTCCTACATGAATTCTCTCCTTGAGGAACGGATTTCCACTCACTTTCACATCCACATATCTCCCATGGATGAACGTGTCGTGATGAACCACGGTCACCGCATTGGGGACATAAATATTTCTATAGACAACCCTCTCAATCCATATATTCATTCGATTGATATTCGCAATGTTTACGCTATGAGGTCCAAAGTACCCATAACCGTAGTAAATCTCGCCCGGTCCAAGAGGAACCCATGAAATATAGGTTGGCGTGTAGACCCATCCCACAAAACCCGGCCCCCAGTAAACAGCCCCTCTGACCGGTGGCACCCAACACCATCCGATTTTGGAGACAAAGACCCACCTTCCATAATGATAAGGTACCCAACCCCAGGGTTCGTAAGAAACCCACACATAGTCGCCCCCAATCCAAACCCATCTCCCGATTCGATAGGGAGCCCATCCAGTGGAAATAACGAGCCTCGGAGTCCATACATAGCCGTATTCCCTGACATGGACCCATCGTCCATATTCGTCGAAATCATTCGAATAGCCATGAAGTTCCTCTGGTAGGTAGTGTGAGGGAGGCCTCCGATCGACATATCTCCGGTCCCTATTTCGATTCCAATTCTCCCACTCATCCGGTGGATACAACGACGTGAGTTCTCCCGGATACCCTTCCCTTATAAAGAGAGTACTCCCTTCATCGACTCTCGTGCTTCCTTCACTGTTTTCTGCATAAACATATCCCTCAAAGACAGAGAGTTCTACTTCCCCATATCTAAAAGTATCGATTCTGAAGACTGCCCTCTGATAGGCTCTGATGGAAGAGGAAGGGGTATCAATCTGAAGGATACTTCCACTTACCCCTCTAAAATTCGCATAGGCGCGTCCTTCTGATAAATAGACTTGAAGGGAATCCTTATCAACACTCAGCAGATCGAGACCGGTCTTCTCATCAAGCCTTAAAACGGTTCCATCTCTCATCTGGATCTCAGCCCTCCCTCGATCAGGAACCCAGATGCGGTCACTCGCTCTAAGAGGCATATTAATGGACGCTGGAACCCAGTCCTCTGTATCCTCCGTGTAGATCTGGACATCTCCTTCAATCAAACTGATTCTTAAGTGGCCGAGGGGTGATGCAAAGGAAGATATGGGAATAAGCAGGGATATCATTAAAATTATGAATTTTATTGACTTCATAGGATAACCTCCCTTCTCTCTCTTTTTGGCTCTTACCAGTTTCCTTCTGTTAATCATATTTTAACCGATCTCTCTCTTTTTTAATATTTGACGAAAAGGATCATCGATTTATTCAGAATCGTCTTCTGATCAAGATGGAATTAGGACTCGAGCACCTTGTAAATCTGTCTTTAGAATGTTAATAGAACCATACACAAGGAGAGCGCAATGATCGTCAAAACATTCTGTGCAAGGATGGATCACGGTGGATGCGGTATTTTGGTTCATGTGGAAGAAGGAAAAGTCAAGAAGATCGAAGGGGACCCGGATTGCCCTATTAATCGAGGAACGATCTGCGCCAAAGGACTTGCTCAGATTGAAAAACTTAACCACCCAGACCGACTCACCCACCCTCTAAAGAGAACAGGTGCCAGAGGAGAAGGGAAATGGTCTCGCATCTCCTGGGACGAAGCGATCGAGACGATCTCAGAAAAGATTAAAAAGACGATTCAGCAAGAAGGCCCCCAGGCCCTCTCCTTTGCTCAAGGAACTCCAAAGGGTTTAGAACTCTTTCTCATGATCCGCCTTGCCAATCTCCTCCAGATTCCCAATATCTCCACACCGGGTAATATCTGCCACATGCCCAGAGAGACCGCTTCCATGCTCACCTGCGGCTTCTTTCCTGTTCCTGACTATGATCATCCCCCTTCTTGTGTCCTCGTCTGGGGAAGCAATCTCTTCCAGACGAACGAAGAAGGGGTCATCGGCTCTCAGTTGAAAAGGGCCCTCGATCGAGGCGCAAAATTGATTGTCATTGATCCAAGAAAAACGACCGTTGCCTCCAGAGCAGACCTCTGGATCAAACCCAAACCCGGCAGTGACCTCTATCTGGCCTTAGGAATGCTCAGAGTCATACTCGATGAAGGGCTCTACGATAAGGATTTCGTCGAAAATTGGACAAAAGGCTTTCCAGAACTGGAATTGCACCTCCATTCATATTCGCTCGATAGCATTTCAGAACTCACATGGGTCTCCAAAGATCAGATCATTGAAGCATCAAAGCTCTATGCAAAGACAAGGCCAGCCTCTCTTCAATGGGGCAATGCCATCGAACATAATATCAACAGTATCCAATGCTCCAGGGCTCTTCTCATCCTCATGGCCATTACCGGTAATCTCGATCAGCCCGGTGGAAATGTAAACCGGATTGGTCCTCCTGTGATGAGGCCTGGAGAATTGGTTCAAATTAAAAAATTTCCCAACAAGAATGAGAAGATCCTCAGTCCCGAGTTTCGACTGGCAACGATGATGGGTTTCGTTCCTTCTCAGTTGATCATAAAGGCGATTCTCACAAAAAAACCCTACCCGATCCGGATGCTCTATCTTCAGGGTGGAAATCCTCTGCTCAGCTATGCCAACTCGAAGGAGACCTTTGAAGCCCTGAAAAAATTAGATTTTTTAGCTGTCTCTGAGTTATTTCTGACCCCAACAGCCCAAATAGCCGATATCGTTCTGCCTGCGGCCACCAACCTGGAGTTCGACGATATTGGCCACTTCGGACTTCCCCATGGATTTATCCTGGCCCGACCTAGGGTCGTGGAACCGGCTGGGGAATGCTGGCCCGATTCGAAAATCTTAAATGAATTGGGTAAAAGAGTTGGCTTCACTCAATATTTCTGGAATGACCTCAACGAGTGTCTTGACGAAATTCTCAAACCAGCTGGAATCACCTACGACGACTTTAAAAATATCGGCATCCTGAAAGGGAGATGGGAATATCAGACCTATAAGAAGAAAGGGTTTCCAACCCCTTCCGGAAAGTTCGAAATCTACTCCGAACAGCTAAAGCAGTGGGGATACGATCCGCTTCCCATGCCCCAATCCCCTCAGGCCTCCTCCGAAACATCTCCTAAAGATTACCCGCTTATCTTCACTTCTGCCAAAGACCCATTCTACTTCCATTCAGCCTACCGCCATCTCACCTCCCTTCGCCGTCTCTCGCCAGATCCCCTCCTACTCATTCATCCACAAACCGCCTCAGAATCGGGGATTGAAGAGGGTGACTGGGTTACTGTGGAAACAGATGTGGGGACGATCCGTCAAAAGGCAAAATTAGATGAGGAGATCGACCCCAAGGTCATCATCCTCAGTTATGGCTGGTGGTTTCCCGAACGAAAAGACCTCGAACTGAGCGGGTGGAAAGAGGCAAACATCAATCTCCTTACGAGTAACGATCCTCCCTATGAACCGGCAATCGGCTCTACATCTCTTCGAGCAATCCCTTGCCGCATCTATAAGTGCACGCCGATTTAAATTGCATTTGCAAGGTAACATTTTAAAATTCTTGACATTTTTTTGAAAATAAATGATATTCTAACAACTCGATTCGGGGTGCATCTTTGAAGGCGTTGGTCACCGGAGGCACAGGATTCATTGGAAGTCATCTAGTTGAAGGTCTTCTCCAAAGAGGAGTTGAGGTTCGTTGCCTTGTCCGTAAGAGAACCGATCTAAAGTGGTTAAAAGACCTTCCGGTCGAGTTCGTGGAAGGCGACTGTACGGATATGGCCTCCTTGAAAACGGCGGTCACTGGTGTGGAACAGATCTTCCATTTAGCAGGAGTGACCAAGGCAGTTAATAAAAAAACGTACTTTGAGATTAATGCGAACGGAACAAAGAACCTCATCCAGGCCTGTCTCGAAAAGAACCCGAATCTCCAGAAATTTATCTACCTTTCAAGTCAAGCTGCTGCAGGCCCTTGCACGAATGGAGCAAGAAAGCAGGAATCAGACGCCTGTCTACCCGTCTCCCCTTATGGCCAAAGTAAAAGGAAAGGAGAGGAGTATTGTCTCGAACATGCCGATCAACTTTCTATGATGATCCTTAGGCCCTCGGCAGTCTATGGACCGAGGGATAGAGATGTCTTGGCCTTCTTCAAGATCGTTTCGAAGGGGATCAAGCCCCTCTTTTCTAAGAAGGAACAACGGGTCAGCCTCTGTTATGTCCAAGATATTGTACAGGCCACCCTGCTGGCTTCCAATTCCAAAATCTCAGGAGGAGAGATCTTCTTCATTTCGGATGGCCAAGATTATCCCCTTGATAAGATTGGTGATTTCTTTGAAGAGGCCATGAATGTGCGCGCTCATCGGCTTCATATTCCGAGTTGGTTGATCTCCTGGGTTGCCTCTTTCTCTGAATGGATTTCAACGTTTTCTGGAAATCCTCCCTTGATTAATAGGGGCAAAGTGGAAGAGATGATGCAGGAAAACTGGTTATGCGATATCACAAAAGCAAGGACCCTTCTTGGATACGAACCTCAGTTTTTCCTTGCAGAGGGATTGAAAATGACTTATGAATGGTATCTTAAGGAAGGTTGGCTATAATTTAGCATCGGCCAACCATCATTATATATAGAGTTTTAAGTTTAATCTCGAATAAGGGGTGGGATATGGATATTTTTGAGAAATGTTTAAAATTGAATGAACAATATCGAGAGATCTATGAGAGTGGCAATTACTTTTACTTTCGAAAACTCGAAACGGCTCAGGATTCTGAGGTGATGGTCAATGGAAGACGAGTGATCATGATCGGTTCGAATAACTATCTCGGTCTAACCAATCATCCACGCGTCAAAGAGGCAGCTATCAAAGCGGTTGAAAAATACGGCTCTGGCTGTGCCGGATCTCGGTTTCTGAATGGAAATCTTGAAATCCATGAAGAGTTGGAGATGAAGTTGGCACGTTTCTTCCGGAAAGAAGCAGCCCTCGTCTTTGCCACAGGTTACCAGACCAACCTCGGAGCCATCTCGGCTCTCGTAGGCCGAAACGATGTGGCCATCATCGACAAATATGATCATGCCAGTATTATTGATGGTTGTCGTCTCTCCTTCGGGCAAGTGAAAAAGTTCCGACACAATGATATGAAAGACCTCGAACGGATTCTTGAAACAACAAAGGATAAAGGAAAATTGATCATTGTGGATGGGGTCTTCAGCATGGAAGGCGATATCGCCAACCTACCCCCGATTATCAAATTGGCAAAGGAATATGGTGCCAAGGTGATGGTCGATGATGCCCACGGCGTCGGAGTGCTTGGAAAAGGGGGGAGAGGTACGGCAGAGCACTTTGGTTTGGAAGACCAGGTCGATCTCATCATGGGGACCTATAGCAAATCGCTCGCCGCCATTGGCGGATTTGTTGCGGGCTCTTGGGACGTCATCAACTTTATTAAACATACAGGCCGCTCCATGATCTTTAGTGCCAGTCTACCGCCAGCTCTGGTCGCTTCGGTAAGCACGGCTTTGGATATCATTGACGAGCAGCCTGAACTCATTGAAACGCTCTGGAAAAATACGAGAAAGATGCTTCGGGGATATAAGGACCTTGGGTTCGATACGGGGATGAGCGAAACACCCATCATCCCTATCATCATCGGCGACACCATGAAGGTCTTTGGGATGTGTAAACTCCTCTTCGAAAATGGCATCTTCGTCAATCCAATTGCCAGCCCAGCCGTCCCACCTGGAAGAGAACTTCTCCGAACCAGTTATATGGCCACCCATACAGAAGAACAGCTTGATCGAGTTCTGGAGGCCTTCGAAAAGGTTGGAAGGCAGATGGGCCTGATCTGACAAAAGTTGTAAAGATGATTCAACCCACACTCACCCTTCGCGAGGTCAAAACCCGGCAAGACCTAATGGCCTTTATCAAGTTTCCCTGGAAAGTCTATCTGGGAAACCAATTCTGGGTTCCTCCCTTGATCAAAGATCAACTCCAGAAATTTAGCCCTAAATCGCCTTTTCTTGGCCATGCGAAGATGATTCTACTCCTCGCCCATAGGGGCGATGAAGTCGTTGGGAGAATTTCGGGCATCATCGACCGCCACTACATCGAGTTCCACCAGGAGAAGGCTGGGTTCTTCGGATTCTTTGAATCGATCAACGACTCAGAAGTGGTCCATCTGCTTCTCTCCTCTGTAGCCAATTGGCTCAAACAACATGGGATGGAAAAGATCATAGGTCCGATGAACCCATCTACCAATGATGAATGTGGTCTCCTGATCGATGCCTTCGATCTCTCTCCCTGCCTTATGATGCCCTACAACCCATCCTACTACCCTTCCCTACTTGAGGATTGGGGCCTTCATAAGGTGATGGATCTCTATGCCTTCTTGCTTCAAAAAGAGACCTTTAACTATGAGCGCTTGGAACGGATCACCAAAAGGATATTGAAAAAAGAACCCTCACTCTCTGTGCGGCCGCTCAATATGCGACGGTTCGATAAGGAACTCAAGATCATTAAGGATATTTACAATAACTCCTGGAGCAAAAATTGGGGATTCGTTCCGATGACCGAAGAGGAGATTGACGATATGGCAAAACAGCTCAAACCGATCGTCGTTCCAGAGATCGTCCTCTTCGCCTACGATGGAGATACTCCGGTCGGGTTTTCAGCCGCCCTTCCAGACTACAATGTCGTGCTCAAACATCTCAATGGAAAATTGGGTATTCTGGGCCCACTCAAGTTTCTTTATTATTCAAGAAAGATCAAGACCATTCGGATCATGCTTCTGGGAGTAAAACACGAGTTTCAGAAAAGAGGGGCCGAGGGGCTCCTCTATATTGAAACATTCAAGAGGGGAATCCAAAAGGGTTATGACTATGGAGAATGTTCCTGGATCCTTGAAAATAACCTCTTGATGCAGCATGGCATTGAAGCCATGGGAGGGAAGCGGTATAAAACTTACAGAATCTATGAAGCGCAGATTTGAGGGTGGAGAGTGGGGGGTGGACGGTGGCAAGATGGATAGTCTATTTAATTTTCTTCTCCACTTTAGGCGCTCCTCGTTCCACGTCCCATAACTTATAAAGTCTGGGAGCGATAAGAAGGCATCCCAATGCGAAAAGAGTTCCAACAAACAGATCAATGACGTAGTGGTATCGCAGATAGAGGGTTGAAAGGATCAGGCCAAGCACAACAGGTGTAAAGAAATAGAACAGGGTTTTCACATATCGGCGGGCCAAAAAGAGAACCATGAGCGCAATCTGGGTGTGACCGCTGGGCATACAGTCCCGCTTATTATGTTCGATGGCGTTCAGAGTATCTCTGACAAAGTCGGTAATAAAGCTCCCCTCTAAGGGGATGGTATAGAGGTGGGTCTGGGTGAATCGGGGCCCAATGGCAGGAAAGAGGATGTAACCAATAAAGGAGATATAGTATCCAAAGGTCAGGATAAAAACGATCTGGTTGAATTCATCTCTTCGTCCCTTTAAATAGAGGGCCAGGATGAGAATGACTGGAAGAAAGTAGTAACTGATATAGGCCAATGACATGAGATCGGTCAACCAAGGTTTGATCCAACGTTCCATCCAGACTGTAGGGTGGACACCAAAGAGGGAGAAATCGATCCGTATCAGAAAGGGGTCGATATCTGGTTGAAGATATTGAATCATATTGCCAAGGGACTGATAGGTGGTGATGACAAAGACGATCGGAGAAAAATCGTAGAGTAGCCCTCTGATCCCTTTCGTTCCCTTTTGATCGGGAACCAGTTTTAAGACAAAGAGGAGGCCAAAGAGCAGCGTATAGAGGAGAAGTTGGCTTCGCCACAACGGAATCTGGTTCTTAAAAAGGAGGACCAGTAAAAAAAGCCCGGCCAAAAAGAGAAACGTTAATCCTTCGGTTGGAGCCAATCGTTTCATGGAAATTTTTCTATAGCCTAAAACGCCAGAAACTTCAAGAAAACATTGAAT
>CAKZKY010000148.1 GCA_937124575.1 uncultured Pseudomonadota bacterium
TTTGCAGCCAACGAAGCTTATTTCCATACCTTGTTATTCTCTTACAATCTCATCAACTGGTTCAAACGGTTGTGTCTGCCAACGGAGTTTCAAAATATGACGCTTAGAACTTTAAGGTCTCGCTTACTTTTGATTCCAGGGGAACTTATAAAATCTGATAATCGCCCCACTTTGAAATTGCCGGCTAATTTTTTGTATAAGGATATATTTGAATTCGCTACTAAAATGATTCGTAAATCTAAATTCTGAACTACAGTTTTCACGCAGGTTTCAGGTTGATATTACATTGGCAGCCACAATGACAGGAGAGAGGGCAGGGCTGAATGGAGGAGCATAGGAGAGATCAACATGGGCTAACTGATAAGAAGTCATCTTCGCATGGAGTGCCATGGCCAAAACATCGATCAATTTATCCGAAGGACCTTCACCAATTGCCTGTCCTCCCAGGATCCGGCCTGTAGGCCTGTCTGCAATCACCTTTAATGTGGACTCCTTCATCCCTGGGTAGTAGCGGGCCCGATCGTATCCCCTGACAATGGCTTGAACAGGATGGAACCCCTCTCTTTCAGCCTCTATCATATTTAATCCTGTTTTTGCCACATGATAATCGAAAACTTTAAAAATGGTGGTTCCCAGAACTCCCGAGAAGGTTGCATTTCCTCCACAGACATTCACTCCTACCACCCTGCCCTGTTTATTCGCAGTAGAGCCCAATGGAATCCAAACCCTTTTTCCTGTGACCAGATGGGTGGTCTCGACACAATCACCAGCGGCATAAATCCCCTCGACGCTTGTTTCCATCCTCTCATTTACCCAGATGGCTCCTGTCTCTCCGATCCTCAATCCTGCCTCCCTTGCCAGTTCAACTTGAGGCCGTATTCCAAGGCTCATCAAAACAGCATCTGCCCCAATTTCTCTTAAAATGGTCTGAACATGGGAAACCCACCCATCCTTTCCTTTTAGGGCTTTGATCCCCTCTGAAGTAAAGATTTGAACTCCTTTGCTCTCGAGATATCGCCTAAGGATATTTGCAAAATCTTCATCAAAAAGGGTAAGGATCTGAGGGGCCAGTTCAACGATCGTTACTTCCTTCCCTAATCGCATAAGCGATTCAGCCATCTCGAGCCCGATGTAGCCTCCTCCTACAATAACCACCCTTCTAATATTCTCTGATTTTATATGTTGGAGAAGGACATCGGCATGAAAAATTGAACGAAGGAAAAAGACATTCTCCAGGTCGGTCCCTTCGATCTTTGGCCTGATGGGTTGTGCCCCTGTGGCAAGGACGAGCCAGTCATAGTAGTCTTCAAACCTCTCCCCGGATTCAAGGTTTCTAACCCAAACCTTTTTCTCCTTAGAATCAATTTTTTCAACCCGACAATTTCTTTTTACCTTGATCCCATCCTGGGCAAATTGACCAGGGGTTCGAGAAATCAACTCCTCCCTCTCTTCAATTAGGCCACCGATGTAATAGGGAAGGCCACACCCGGCATAGGAGATGGCATCCTCTTCCTGATAGAGGGTGATCTCCAGTTCTGGATCACATCTTCTGGCCTTGGCGGCCGCCTTAGGTCCAGCCGCAACTCCCCCTATTACCACAAGCCTTTTCTTCATGACCTCTCCTCAAAAGTTAATTTAATACTCCCCCTTTGCCAAAAGGAGAATGGTTATGGGTTGAAAGGGAATACCTTTTGTTGATTTTGAAAGCCGTCTCTATTAAAAAACTCCAACATTCGCTCTGCAACTTCCCTGGGTTTCTGTAACTCCAAATTATGGATCCCATCTTCAAAGGAGATGATCTCAATATGGGGAAGGTGTTTATTGAATAGTTCCACATTCATCTCTGTCATCTTACGAAATCCTGAGGATTTCCCATAAAGGTAAAGAACTGGAGTTTTAAGGCTTTTCACTTCCTCAACAAATTCCTTTGAATTCTTAAATGTGCGGGCGATCCGGGACCATGAACCCTGGGAGGCGGTCTTGTTGTTATGGGAAATGATCTCAAGAATCTCCTTCCTCTCTTCTTCGGAGAGGGTTTCCCAGACCTTTCCCATCACCACGCGGGCGGTAATCCGATCAAACAATCCAGAGCGTATGGCACTGATGATGAAGTGGCCAATCAATGGCACTCCCAGGATCGCTTTCTTATACTGATGGGGTAACCTTTCGGGTTTGATGACCCCTCCTTCAATACAGACCACCCGGTTAACCTTCTCCGGATATCGGGTTGAAAGGTTCAGGGCGATCACTCCTCCATAGGAAACACCGGCAAGGTGGAACTTAGGGATTTGGAGCCTCTCCGCTATCTTCACTATTAAATCGGCCTGCTCCTCAATGGTGTAATTAAATCCGGAGGTAGGTTTATCCGAATCACCTACACCCAAATAGTCGAGGGCCAATACTCGATAGGTTTTTGATAGGAGAGGGATCAATCTATTCCAGTCTCGATAGGTACTGAAGGCACCAGGGACGAGAAAGAGAGGATCACCTTCCCCAACCTCCACATAATGGACCCAGTAGTGATCCACCCTGATGAACCGATCGTCCCCATATTTTGCCATGGAATAGAGACGCTGATGTTCGTTTTTAACCAAATAACTGCAACCGGTATTCAAGCCCACGCAGAGAAGTAAAAAAAGGAGGAAACCGCTTCTCTTGAGGTCTCGGATAGGATTCGAGAGGTCCATGGTGGGTTTCATAAAATATAAAGTTAGAACTTTTCCAATACCGAAAGTTGATAAGTGTAAGGTCCTATCCACTCTCAAAACCCTCAGGGCAATTCACCCTGACGATATTTCTGCCTTGCCCTTTTAGCCCTTTTGAGCCTCTGTTTGATCACCTTCTTCCGAAGGCACTCTTTCTCGGTGGTTAACCCTAACTTCATTTCAACCCTTTTGATGAGCTCACGTCTTGCAAGAAAGCGA
>CAKZKY010000149.1 GCA_937124575.1 uncultured Pseudomonadota bacterium
AACAGGGGTAGCCTTTACAAGAGATCCTGGAACCGGGGAAAACGTCCTCTATGGTGAATATCTTGTCAATGCACAGGGAGAGGATGTGGTGGCTGGCATCCGAACCCCAAAACCCATCCAGGAGATGAAAAAGGAGATGCCTAAGATTCACCGCGAATTGGAGCGGGTGAGAAAGACCCTTGAAGATCATTTCCATGAAGTTCAGGATTTCGAATTTACTGTCGAAAAGGGACATCTCTATATCCTCCAGACCCGGAATGGGAAGATGAATGCTCAAGCCATCGTTCGGACTTCCAGAGAGATGGTTGCTGAAAAGATGATCAACAAAGAGAAGGCTGTCTCTCGATTGAAACCGGCCGAGTTAGAACAACTGCTCCATAAACGGATCGATCCAAATTTTAAGGGAAAACCGATTCTTACTGGACTTCCTGCCTCTCCAGGAGCTTCTTCTGGAAAGGCAATTTTCGATGCCGATGAGGCGGAGAGAGTTGGAAGGCTTGGTCATAAGGTCATTCTGGTTCGGGAGGAGACAAAACCAGAAGATATTCATGGGTTCTTCGCCTCGCAGGGAATTTTGACCAGCCGAGGCGGAAAGACCTCTCATGCAGCGGTTGTAGCCCGGGGAATGGGAAAGCCCTGCGTCTCAGGATGTGAATCACTCAACATCGATCCAAAGGCAAGAGAGGCCACCGTTGGAAATATCCGGATTAAAGAAGGCGATTATATCACCATCGATGGCTCCAAAGGAGAAGTCTATCTGGGAGAAGTGCCCACCGTGGATCCTGAGATCAGTAAAGATCTGCTAACGATTTTAGGCTGGGCCGATGAGATCCGGACATTGGGCATCCGGGCAAATGCAGATACCCCCGAAGATGCGATCCGGGCAAGGCAATTGGGTGCCGAGGGAATCGGTCTCTGCAGGACAGAAAGGATGTTCAATGCGGTCGATCGCTTACCCATCGTTCGAGAGATGATCCTGGCAGGTTCGAAGGAGAAAAGAGCAGAAGCCATCGCCAAACTCCTCCCTTTGCAGAAGAACGACTTTAAAGAGATTCTTAAAGCGATGAAAGGACTCCCGGTAACGATTCGACTTCTCGACCCCCCTCTTCACGAATTTCTTCCGTCAGCGGAAGAATTGGGTGAAAAATTGCGGAATTTGAAAAACCTCGAGACAGCCCTCGACTCGATGGAGAACATCTCGGAAGTGATGAAGTACCTGGACACTGCCTCCCGGGAATCCTTAAAACCCCTTGAACAGGTGGCGACAGATATTGTCGAAATTAAGGAGAAGAGGCTCGATAAGAAATTGATCCGAAAACAACAGGAAACCCTCAGGAAGGTGAAGGAGATGATGGAGATCAATCCCATGCTTGGCCACCGAGGTGTGAGGCTGGGGATCACTTATCCTGAGATTTACAAGATGCAGATCGAGGCCATTTTCGAAGCGGCTGCTGAATTGACAAGGGAGGGGGTTGAGATCCATCCAGAAATCATGGTTCCTCAGGTCTGCACGGCTCAAGAATTGAAATGGGTCTATGAGCTGGTAAAAAAGGTTCAGCGTGAAGTGGAAAAGAAGTACAAGGTGAAACTCCATTTCAAATTCGGGACAATGATCGAAGTCGTGCGGGCATGTATGAGGGCCGGAAGGCTTGCGGAGGTGGCCGATTTCTTCTCCTTCGGAACGAATGATCTGACTCAGGCAACCTTCTCCTTCTCAAGGGAAGATGCAGAGAATAAATTCCTCCCACTTTACAACCAGCGCAAAATTCTACAGGACAACCCTTTTGAGGTATTGGATGTGAAAGGAGTGGGAAGATTGATGATGATCACAGTCGAATGGGGTCGCAGAACAAAACCTGATCTAAAGATTGGAATCTGCGGTGAACATGGGGGTCATCCTGAATCGGTAGAGTTCTGCCATAATATCGGGCTCTCCTATGTGAGCTGTTCTGTTCCGAGGCTTCCAATTGCACGCTTGGCTGCTGCCCACGCCAAATTGAAGGAGAATGAGATGAAACCATCTCAGAAGTACGATCCTGACTATCCGAGTCTCTTTTTCTGATTCCTCACTCCTTTAGAAAACCTCACTGCCCTACTGTGAGGATGAGGGAAAAGATATTGAAGATTTAAAGCTGCATGCGAGCCCACCATTGGAAGTGAACCCTTTCTGTCCGGTCTTACTCCCTACTTTCTGGGACCCCGACCATTGGGTTTGCTCTCTGACCCTAAATTTCCCTTTCCTCTCTCTTGGGTTCCCTCTATGGGGCTCTCCCATTGCTTCTCTTCCACCTTCGGAGCTTCTCTTCGGGTCTCCTTCTCCGGTTGTCCCAACCTTCCTTGTTGTGGAGAAATCTTTCTCTCAGGTTGAGCTTCTCCAGGTCGCCTCATCGCCTTTTCAACCGGCCCCTTCTCCTGTTGAGGCCCCCCAACCTCTCCCTTCCTTTCTTGGGCTCTTACAGGTTCTGTTCTGATAGGT
>CAKZKY010000150.1 GCA_937124575.1 uncultured Pseudomonadota bacterium
TTTAAAAGTGATAAGGGATTTTTGTTTAATTGGGTGGATCCAGATTTGCCCCTTCCTTTAGTGACCAATATTAAAAATATAAAATAGTTGGGGTTGCTGCTTTTTTTATCCTACGCCATTTAAGGGTAGAGGTGTTTATTTTTGGAGAGACATTATGAAAAAAGAAGTGAGATGGGGAATGGTCATTGATCTCAGACGATGTATTGGATGCCATGCCTGCCAAGTGGCTTGTAAAGCGGAGCATGAGGTTCCACTCGGGGTCTGGAGGATCTGGGTGAGGGTCATGCAAAGAGGAACCTATCCAGAGATGGCAACTCTTTCTTTGCCGTGGGATTGTCCCTACTGTGAGCGGCCTGAAGAGGCGAGATACCCCCGGATGCAGACCCTTTTCCTCCCCTGGCTCTGCAACCAATGTAGTCGGCCAATCTGTAATACGGTTTGCCCTGTTAAGGCGGCCTATACTCGGGAGGATGGTATTGTGATGATTGACCCTCATCGGTGTATTGGCTGTAACTACTGTCGGGCTGCCTGCCCCTATAATGTCCGGTTTGTCAACCCGATCACCGGTATGCTTCAGAAGTGCGATTTCTGTGTTCATCGGGTGGATGCAGGCCTTGTTCCTGCCTGCGTGGAGACATGCCCTACCCAAGCAATGGTATTCGGAAATTTGAAGGATCCCAGCAGTAGAGTCGCCCAACTCCTTTCCAAGGAGAGGGTTCAGGTTCTCAAACAGATGATGGCCACCTTTCCACATGTTTACTATATCGGCCTGGATAAGGATGTGGCAGATCCACTCAAGGGATGGGAAAAACACGGATACCATATCGAATTCGAAAAATATTAAAGGGGTCTTTATGGAAGTTCAAGTTCTGTATAATGTGTTTCATCATGAGTCGGTCAGCATGTTGATCGCCATCTATTTTCATATTGTCGGGCTTCATGCTGGGTGCTCGATCGTCTCCATCACCGCCACCCTGCTCGGAAAACAGGAATATAAGCCGGTGGCAAAGATCGGCGCCATCTTTGTGATCATCCTTTTTTCCATTTCTCCGATATTCCTACTGACCGATCTCTTTCAACCCTTGCGTTTCTGGTATCTTTTCCTCTATTTCAATCCAACTTCCCCTCTGAGCTGGGGAACTTTCATCCTATGCGCCTACCCTATTTTTACGGGAATCTATATTTACTTTTTGTTCAAAAACAATGTGAAATGGTCAAAAATTTTTGGGGTCATCAGCCTACCCACGGCGATTGGTGTTCACGGATATACCGGTTTTGTCCTGGGTTTCGCTAAAGCGAGAGTTCTCTGGAACACCGCGGTCATGCCATCCTATTTCCTCGCTTCAGCCATGATTTCAGGAATTGCCTTCATGCTCATTGTCGCCCTGGTTCGCTATCGTTTTACCTATCAGGACAAATCTCCGGAAGAAAGGGAGAAGGACCTCAACATCATTGACCTCCTCGCAAAATGGATGGCGGGTTTTATGATCATGAACCTCTTCTATGTGTTTTCTGAAATCACAGTAATGTATTACCATACCGAGGATGCCTTTGAAACCGTGGAGCTTGTCCGGCTCGGTAAATTTAGTTTCCTCTATATCTGGGTGGATAATGTTTTCGGGAATGCGGTTCCTGCCCTCCTCATTATCTTTAAGAAGACCCGCAAGTCACATCTCATCTTGCTGATTGCTGCGATCTTGGCCTCTATTGGTGTCTTTGTCATGCGATATGTCATGGTGTTTGGTGGCCAATATGTTCCTTTGAGCTGATGGGAGGAAAATGAAAATGATCCGACGCGATTTTTTAAAATTCTGTCTTCTTGGTATACAAACCCTCATTGTTCATCCTTTCCTTGAGCTGTCTGCCTATGCCAGAGAGGTGGTGGGAGGAAAACAGCCCTCCCGACGTACAAAGAAATTGCTAAACGGCATCCCGAGTATCTGCCGGCTCTGTCCGGCCCGCTGTGGGATCATCGGTTTCTTAGAGGGAGACAGGTTGGTCAAAATTGGAGGAAACCCTAAACACCCAAACAGCCGCGGGAAGCTTTGTGCCAGAGGTCTTGCCGGTATCAATCTGGAGTATGATCCTGAGCGAATCACTTCTCCCATGATCCGAAGAGGGCCAAGGGGAAAGGGGCAATGGGAAAAGATTTCCTGGGAAAGGGCCTATCACGAAATCGTTTCACGAATGAAGGCAATTCACCAAAGCGGAGAAAAAGGAGACTTTGTCTTCCAATCTGAACAGAGAATCGATGGTCCTATGAGAAGGTTTTTGGAGATTTTTGGAAGAAGCCTGGTGATGGATGAGTATAGCCTCCATTTTGCAAACAGGGATAGGGGTCAATGGCTCACCTGGGGAGAGGAAAAGGGAGTTCCTGATGTGGCTAACAGCCATTACATCCTTAATTTTGGCGCCAATCCCTATGAGACCCATGAGTACTATACTGGTTTTATTGGAAGGCTGATGGAGGCACGGATTACAAAAAAGGCCAAACTGGTGACATTCGACGTCAGACTTTCCCATAC
>CAKZKY010000151.1 GCA_937124575.1 uncultured Pseudomonadota bacterium
TAAAAAGTATTTTTTTAATTCGAAGATTATTCGGAGAATCGAAACAGGAAACCACCTCCTTCCAAAAGATATTTTATTGAATATACCTGTAATCAAAGTTGGGTGGTCAGGAACGATAAAGTGTCTGGACTTCGTTGAAACCACCCTTTTCGGATCCGAACGTTTTGTGGATAGCAATATCCTTATTCGGAAAAATGGGAATCGGAACATCTGTTGCATTTTCTAATTGTTGAACCTTGCAAAGAAAGTTTCCCACTCCGATTCCGATCAATTTGATCTTCCCCTTTAGGGATAGGTTATTTTCAATGGGATGGCGTAAATTTTTCAATACAGTAGGACTGTCACTGAAACGATTAAAACCCTTTTCGACCTCTCATTTCTTCTCCTATAGGTTCATCAGCAGATTGTTCCAGTAATCCTTCCATTTCTCAGCGTTGAGTATGGGCAGGGCATAATCCGCATTGGGATGGCTATGGCGACAGAGAGCCATCGTTTTGAGATGGGGGGCAAAATGCTTGAGCGTGGAAAACCCCTGCTCCCCTAAATCACACCGGACGCCCGAAAAGATTACCAGGTCATGATTCCCCTCTTTTCTTACCCCTTTCCAATCCCGGAATTTAAGATGGTGAATGATCTCAATGATGTCGTAAACGCTGTCTGGAATGGTTCCCAACTCCAGCGCCTTCTTCTTGACATGGGCCGTAGTGCAGACGGGGATTCCTGCTTTTTGGCCAATTCCAGGCAATATTCCAGGTGCAATTTGTCTCCGACAAAATGTTCAATGGCCCGCGCTCCTATGACCAGAAGAGGCCGGACTGCCTTTCGAATCAAGTCGGCGCATGTCTTTGGATCTTCGATGACTTTTGCTCCCTTTATTCCGGTCAAGGCATTGACATGGAAAAATGGGAGCTTCATCGCTTCAGCCATTCTTCCTTTCTCCCGCCAATCTTTCATAGGCCTCAAGATATTTCTCTCTTGTCCTACGAACCACTTCTTCTGGCAGGTCAGGTGCTGGAGGAGTTTTATTCCAGTTTATGGAGAGGAGGTAGTCCCTTAAAAACTGCTTATCAAAACTTTTTTGGGAGCCTCCGGGGCGATACTCATTCTTGGGCCAAAATCTTGAAGAGTCCGGAGTGAGAAGTTCATCGATCAGCATCAATTTTCCATCCTTCATCCCAAATTCCATCTTGGTATCGGCAATCAGAATCCCTCTTTCCTCTGCATAGTCACGGGCTTTGATATATATTTCAATGGAGAGGGTCCTTAATTGCTTTGCTATTTCTTTTCCGACAATCCTTTCCATTTCTTCATAGGTGATATTTACATCGTGAAACCCCTGTTCTGCTTTCGTGGAAGGAGTGAAGATGGGTTCTGTCAATTTATCAGATTCCTTTAACCCCTGAGGAAGTGGAATACCGCAAACAGCCCCCGTCTTCCGATATTCCTCCCATCCCGATCCAGAAAGATATCCTCTTACAATACACTCTATCGGAAGCACTTCTGTCTTGACGACGAGCATGGATCGGTTTTCCAAGGTCTCCCTATATTGATGACATTCTTTTGGAAAATCCTTGACGTCAAAGGAAAGCACATGGTTGGGCATAATCTCTTTGGTGAACTCAAACCAAAATTTCGAAAGTTGCGTTAGGATTCTTCCTTTATCCGGGATTGGATTCGGCATAACCACATCGAAGGCGGAGATTCGGTCCGTAGCAACGATCAAGAGCGTATCCCCAAAATCGTAAATGTCCCTCACCTTTCCCCTTCCCTTTAGGGTAAGTCCCGTCAAGTCCGTCCGAACCACAATTTTTGATTCCATGATTCCCTCCTCGGTTCCGACTTGCAAACCGAGATGTAACGGAGCCTCTCGAACTTAAGCGTTCCTCTCCACACCGTGTTGGATTACACTTTTCACCATGAGCCTGAGTTTATCCCCTTTTTGAATGTTATATCTGGAAATATCTTCCTGGGGTAGATGGAGTTCGTTCCAATAACCAATCACCTCACCCATGACCTCTTTTCCTATTTCACTAAGTAGATGACCATCTCTGT
>CAKZKY010000152.1 GCA_937124575.1 uncultured Pseudomonadota bacterium
TTCTCTTAAGATTTCCGAAAAGGCATAGAGATCTCTGATTATATCGATAAGGGGCCGACTACAAAGATATAGAGGGTCTTGAAAAATCCATGAAATCTACGTAACCCTCTTTTGAAATCTGTGTAATCAAGAGAGCGTGTAATAGTTTTTCAGAGCTCTCTTCTTGCAAAGGAGACGAAATGAAACGTGCGTTTGTCGATGCGAATGTGCTCCTCCGTTTTCTAACCAAAGACCCCCCATCAACGGCAGAGGCGTCCCTTAGACTTTTTGAGGAAGCCAGGAATGGCAAAATCTCATTGCTTATAATGCCCATCACCGTGGCAGAGGTGGTCTGGGTGCTCGAATCGTTTTATGAATATCCGAAAGAGAAAATCGCCGAAACTATGATACAATTCTTATCCTGTGAAGGTCTAGAAGTAGAAAGTTTAGATCTGTTATTAGAAGCCTTAAGTCTTTATTACGAGAAGAATCTGGATTTTGCCGACGCCCTCCTGGCCATAACAGCCTCACGAAAGAGAATTCCGGCGATCTATTCTTTTGATCAACTTTTTAACCGCATCAATGGAATTGAAAGAGTGGAACCTGGTAAGAAAGTCCTTTAGATACTTACTCCAACCCCAGCTCCTTCACCGCCATCTCCCTCATCTTAAACTTCTGGATCTTTCCCAGAGGGGTCATGGGAAACTCTTTTACGAATTTTAAATAGCGGGGCACCTGAGAAGGTGAAAGTTTCTCCCTGCAGAATTGAAGAATCTCTTCTTCTCTCACAGTCGAACCCTCTTCTAACTTAATCCAGGCGGCGATCTCTTCTCCCAACGTACTATCTGGAACCCCAAAGACTTGAGCATTTAAAATTCCAGGAAAAGTGAAGAGGACCTCCTCTATCTCGGTGGGATAGATCGTCTCATCTCCCTTCTGAATAACCTCTTTCAGCCTGCCCACAATTCTCAGATAACCTTTCTCATCCATGGTGCCCAGGTCTCCGGTATGAAGCCATCCCTCTCGATCAATAGCCTTCTCTGTTGCAGCAGGCATCTTATAATATCCCTTCATATTTAAACCCCGCACACAGACTTCACCTGCTGATCCCGTTGGAGCTTCTACTCCTGTGGCAGGGTCGATCATCTTCACCTCCACATTGGGAAGAGATCTTCCTACAGTTGAGACCCGCAATTCCAGAGGGTCATCTGGCCGTGTCTCGGTAATCCATGACGAGGATTCGGTCAGGCCATATCCAATAACAACTTCTCTGGCTCCCATCTCTTCGACGATCTTTTTCATGACCTCCATGGGGCATGGTGCCCCTCCAATAATTCCTGTCCGAAGCGATTTCAGATTGGAAGGTTGGTATTGCGGATCTTCCATAAGGGCGATCATCGCCGTGGGCGAACCATAGATCGCCGTGCATTTCTCCCTTTCGATGGCCTCCAAAACTTTTCGGGGATCGAAAGTCTCTGAAGGGATCACCAATGTAGAACCCTTGCAAATACCAGCAAGTGTAATGCAGATACACCCAAACATATGAGAGAGCGGAACAGAAAGGCAGAGCCTGTCCTTCTCGGTCAATCGTTGAATCTCAGCACTGGCGACAGAGGTATTGATTAGGCCCAAATGAGTGGACATCACGCCTTTGGGCGCTCCCGTGGTTCCCGACGTATAGAGAAGAGTTACCACATCATCGTGTTGTATGGACTGCTCCTGTTGGGTGAGCTGATTGTCAGATACCTCCTTGCCCATTTCTAAAAGATCGGCCCACTGGAACATCCCTGAAAAGGGACGATCCGATATCAGGATAAGATGCTTCAACTCGGGTAAAAGGCCTGCGTTCAAATGACCTGGAAGGCAATTTCCCAATTCAGGACAGAGCGATTGGATCATCTCCAGGTATTCGCTACCTTTCAACCCTGGCGTCAAGATTAACGCCTTTGAGTCGGATTGTTTGAGAAGGTATTCGAGTTGTTGAATCTGTGCATTCGTATCCACACTGACCAGAACCGCTCCGATCTTGGCAACAGCAAATTCCGCGACAATCCATTCCCATCGGTTTGGAGACCAAAGAGCCAAGGGGTCTCCTCTCTTTAAACCGATCTTCAACAACCCTTTCGCAAGTTGATTCACATGATCTAAAAACTCTCGATAGGTCCATTGAACCCCTTTCGAGAGATCGATTAGGGCTTCCCGCTCCGCATATTGGGAAGCCACCTCGTTCAGAAGATTACCCATGGTAGTCTTTAGTAGATGCATAGGATATGCTCCTCATCTTCGATCATACCTCGAAGATCTCTTGACTGAGCGGGGTCAATATCTCATAGCCGTTTCTTGTGACGACGACGGTATTTTCAATCCCCACTGCCCCTTCACCTGGAAAGACCATCTTGGGTTCAATGGCAAAAGTCATCCCCTCTTCACGAGGGTAAGCATGTCCCTGGGCGATGAATGGCAGTTCATTCAGCTCCAGACCTATTCCATGTCCAATAAAACGGGTTTGGAGTTCTGGTGGCCCCAGATAACTGTCTTTATAACCTAACTTCCTTGCCAGACGAATTGTCTTTAGGAAGATCGTCTCGCCATCCGCACCCGGTCTTATTTCTTCAAGAACCGCATTATGGATCTCGCGGCAAGCCTGATAGGCATCAATAAATTTCTTTTTCATCCTCCCAATGGAAAACATACGGGTCTGGTCCGCTTGATAACCATGATAGCAGGTCCCAAAATCAACCAGGATGGGTTCATGAGCCTTTATCTGTTTCAAGCTCGCTCCAACCGGAAATGCAGGAGAAAGCCCAAGTCCGCCCATTGGAGAATCCGATTGGCTTACAATTCCACCCGTGGGCCCGCTCAGAACATGCCAGGTGTAAGCTTCATAGTTAAGAGACCTCACTCTGAGAAGCCCTTCGTGTCCATATCTCTTTGCAACAACCTCCAGAAGCCCCCCAAACTCAATCTCCGTCATCCCCTCTTTAAGGATCTTCTTTGCCTCCTCATAAACCCTCTTTCCGATTCCCCCTGCCTTCCTCATCAAATCGATTTCAAAAGGCGACTTTATTTTACGAGCCTCCCTAAAAACACCGGAGGCATCCAGGAGTTGGATACCTGGAAAAATCTCTTGGAATTTAAAGTAATCCTTGGCGGGAAGGAGATCGAACTCCAGCCCCAGATTCTGAGGCAGTCTTTTTCGACGCCTCCTAATGAGCGAGGGAACATCACGGATCGATCTAAATGAAACC
>CAKZKY010000153.1 GCA_937124575.1 uncultured Pseudomonadota bacterium
TAAAGGGGCAGAAGGAGTAGCCTGCTCTTTATCTTATCCTTTTTAGGATATCCAAGCATAAAAGAGGCTTATATAAAGATTCGGAATTCTTTGTAATCAATTACTTGAACTCTGCATATTAAAAGGGGAAAAAGCCGGTTTTTTTAGATCTCTCAAAAAAGTTTTGATAAATTGTTTGCAGGTTAATAAGGACATACCCAAAATATTCTATCGATCGTTCGGTCTAATCTTTATGCGGAAAGGGTATAAGCGGTCCGAGGCTTTCGAATCAAATAGAAGAAAGATTCTGAGGACGGCTGCCGCCTTATTTGCCTCAAAAGGCTTTGAGGGAACCTCTGTAAGAAATATTGCTGAAAAATCCGGGATCAGCGTCCCAGGGATGTTCTATTATTTTTCATCCAAGGAGATGATCCTCTTCGAGATCATGACGAGTTTTATGGACGATGCCTATAAGAAAATGATGGCGATCCACAATTCGGATATCGACCCCGTAGAAAAATTGAATGAGATTTGTAAATTCTATGTCGAGCACTATGCCGGGCATAAAAATGAATTGACCATTTTGGTCTCAGAACGGAAATCCCTTGATCCAAAACATCGGCAGATATGCATCGCAAAGGAACGTGATTATGTTCGTGCATTAAAATCACTCTTTAAAGACTTAGCCGATCGAAACCAATTAAAACCGATTAACCATTCAGTCCTTGCATTTATCTTTTTTGGGATGGTTCACTGGACGTATAGATGGTATCATCCCAAATTGAAAAAAGGGATTGGGCCAAATCAGTTGGGAAGAATCTTTAGTGAAGTTTTTCTACGAGGCATTTTACATCCAGGGGCTCCCCCCAATACATCCTCTTTTGAGGAAAGGCCATCTTTGGGTAATAAGCCTATACCATAATTTTTAGAAAGGAGGAAAAATAAAGGCAAGAGGAGTCAGGTCTATTTTCTTAGCATTTTATCTATTGCACTTAAAATTCAATACGAAACAGACCTGCCATGGTTATCCTATACCGCAATATCAATGATCATGTCAATAAAATAGACCTAACCCCATTAAGAAGGGGATATTTATTACTTGACAAGGTCAACTTTTTTATGGATGACCCCATTAATTGTTGAATAGGAGTCTTTCTTTCGTTTTTCTTTCACGACCACGACTGCTACTTTGCCCAAACCCTGGATGATACCAACAAAGCGGGCGATCTTTAGGGTTTTGTTTTTACCATAGACAAACAGAGAGACCTCTCGATAGGCCGCATGGAGGGTAGAGAGATTGGTGACTTTGGTTTTCTTTCCATCCATCAAATCATATGATAGCCATACTTCCGACAAAGCAGAGCCGATTCCTTCACCCAATACCAACTATCTGCCAGAAGGTAGACTTTGCAAGGGATAGGGAGCCGAAGCATTTAAAGTATCTTTTTGACCATGGTGATCTTTGTCTGGAACGAACCGCATCCCTTCGTTGCTTTGGGATGATAGAGTTTGGCCCAGAGGGGCAGAAGAAAGTCCTTATAGAGCAAGGCTGAGAGAACCCATTGGTGGCCAAAAACATAGCTCTTCTGAGCATGATCGCGATGCCAGGCACATCCGGGAATCTTTTGGCCACTCTTGTGGATGATCGTGTCATCCACGATAAGAAAGAGCACGGAATGGGCTTTGATGCGTAAGGTGTGGAAGAATTGTTCCAAAGCAGTATTGGCCAGTTCCTCCATGGACCAGACGTTTTGTCCAAGGAATCGAGCGAAACTCGACAGAGACCGGTGAAGAAATGGAAAGCTAAGGGATTGGACCATCGAAGAAGTGTGGATTTCTTTACCCAATTGGATAAAACCGATGATAAATGAGGAAAAGAGTTTGAATGAAGGTCTTGAAAAAGTCTCCGAGAAGAAGGATAATAGGTTTTGGATATCTTGTTTTGCATTGTCGATTTTCATCATAGGCTGTTCTCCTTTCTGGGCTAAAGTAAGTTCTCGCTTTCATTAGCCTATTTTAGGATAACAGCCTTTTTTATGCACCCATTAAAAAGTGCAAGACTTCAGTAAATTAAAATACAAAAGTTGTTGATTTTGAATTAGATGGATCATTGAAAATTCGGAATGTGAATCCGAATTTTCAATAAATAATTGGAAGAACTGGTTTTGGGTTCCTTTTTGTGTTTCTGAATCAGGCTAGATATTCTGATGAATTGGGGGAAAATGACCAAGATATCGTCAAATTTCATTGAAAAAAGACGAAATAGGTGGCTAATGATGCTGAGACAATAAAGGCTCCTCAGAGGAGCTTTTTTTGAATAGGCCTTCGGGAATCCAGAAGAGCACGAGGCTTTTAGCTATTCCCTCCTGGTAAGAGCCTCAAATGAGATTAAAATCATCCCGTCCCTTTTGATTTGCGACTTTCTTCTTCTCTTAGGGCGCGTCGGAGGATTTTGCCAATCATACTTTTCGGCAATTCCCTGCGAAACTCCACCTCTGAAGGAACCTTGTAAGGGGTGAGCCGCTCCTTGAAGTAGGCGATGAATTCGTCCTGTGTGGCTATCTCGCCCTCCTTGAGAACGATATAGACCTTGATACGCTCACCTTTACGAGGATCAGGCATCCCGATGCAGATACCTTCTTTGACCTTGGGGTGCTGATAGATCAGTTCGTCAATCTCACGTGGGAAAACATTGAACCCGCCCACGATGATGAGGTCTTTCTTCCGATCAGTGATGTAAAAGTAACCCTCCTCATCCATGTAGCCGATATCGCCTGTATAGAGCCAGCCATCCACAAGGGTCTTCTCAGTCTCTTCGGGATTTTTGTAATACCCCAGCATCACTGAAGGACTTCTTAGAACGATCTCTCCTAACTCGCCGGGTCCAAGATCGTGACCGTCTTCGAGGCTTACGATTTTGACATCTACGTCCGGAAACGGAATGCCAATGCTCCCAACCTTATGCTTTCCGTGGTAGGGATTGGCCATGATGGCAGTGGTTGATTCGGTGAGGCCATAGCCTTCAATCATCCGTCCCCCTGTCTTTCTCTCAAATTCATCCTTAATGGCTTTGGTGAGGGGTGCGGCACCCACAAAGATACCTCTCAAGCTGCTGAAATCGTAGCGTTCGATATTCGGTAGGTTGCTCAACTGGACAAATATCGTGGGTACGCCAATGAAGAAGGAGGGCCTGTACTTCTGAATGGCCTTGGCTACTGCTCTTGCATTGAAGCGCGGCAACAGAAAAATCTCGCCCCCAGCCTGCACCGCGGCATTCATGATTACGTTCATACCAAAGCCATGAAAGAAAGGAATGACCGCCAGAACTCCTTGTTCGTCCGTGAGATTTGCCCATGCGATGATCTGATGAGCATTGGCGACCACATTGAAGTGAGAAAGCATGATACCTTTGGCAATGCCTGTGGTGCCGCCACTATAGATGAGCACAGCCAGCTCGTCTGGCGAAACCTGCTCTGGATGGAAATCCGGCGGAAGCGCTTGCGCCAGTAATTTTTTAAAATCCACGTAAGCGGACCGATCTAATCCCCACAGGAATTGATATTCCTTAAAACCCATGATGAGGTTGAGCGGGAATGGCAGAAAATCGGCAATGCGGCTACAGATGAGATGTTTTAAGGGTGTTTTTCCTCTGAGGGATGCCACTTTTTTCAAAAAGAGCGGGATGGTAATAACCATCTCCGCTCCGGAATCGGTCAAGAAGAATTCGAGTTCACGTTCCGTAGAAAGAGGGTTGAGAGGAACGACCACGGCTCCAGCTTTCAAAAGACCGTAATAGGTGATTAGAAATTGGGGTGAGTTCGGAAGAAGAAGAATGACACGATTCCCTTTTCGGATGCCTATTCTGAAAATGCTTGCAGCAAAGCGGTCGGAGAGGTCTTTAACTTGCTGGTAAGTGAGCCTTCTTCCAAAAAAGTTTGTACAAGGGTTGTTAGGACTCTTGGCTGCCGTTTCATCCAATAGGGCATAAAGAGGAATGGATGGATAGGTCAGATGCCGAGGCACTTCTGGATCGTAATGTTTGAACCAGGGCCGAGACTCAGGGACATTGTATATCGATCCAGCAGAGTGTAACACCATCTCATCATCTCCTTTCGCTGGCGTTAGGAAATCTTCTTGATGATATCTTCGACCAGTGCTCTCTTATCCACCTTCTCTGCCTTAGTAAGCGGCATGGCGTCAATGAATTCGATGCGTTCCGGGAATTGAAGCACAGATGCCTTTCTTTCTTTCAGGAAGGCAATGATTCCATCGAAGTTCAGGCTGACGCCGGGCTTTGGCTGTATGTAGGCACAGACCCGCTCGCCCATCACAGGATCTGGCATTGGGATGACGGCGACCATGGCCACTCCAGGGCAACCCATGATGAGACCTTCGATTTCTGTAGCACTGATGCTTTCCCCTCCCCGATTGATCATCTCTTTGATACGGCCTGTGATCTTGATGTTGCCAGCTTCATCCATTTTGACAACATCGCCGGTCCTAAAGAAGCCCTCTTTATCAAATACCAATTTATTCTCCTCGGGTGCATTGTAGTATCCCGTGAATATACCCGGGCCTTTGATGGCGAGTTCTCCTTGAGAATTGGGCGGAAGTTTCTTCCCGTTTCTATCCACAACCTTATAGATATCGTAAGGGCAGGTTGGCTTTCCAACCGTATGGAGAATGATCTCAGGAGGATCATCTGAACGGGTAAGGGCTGTCTGACCTTCGGTGCCACCATAACCATTATAGAAGGTACAAC
>CAKZKY010000154.1 GCA_937124575.1 uncultured Pseudomonadota bacterium
ATTTTCACAGGCTGGGTTGAAAAGGAAGAACTTTGGAAGATTTATCAGGCTTCTGACCTTTTTGTGTTGCCCTCGTTGAGTGAAGGCATGCCCAATGCAATGCTGGAGGCATTGGGAATGGATCTCCCCTGTTTGGGAAATAATATTCCTGGGATAAAGGATATCCTTCATTATGATGAGTTGATCTTTCCTCCCATGGATGAAAAGTCGTTGGCTAATAAAATTGAACTGTTTTTTTCTGATTATCATTTTTCAGATAGAGTGAAAAGATTGTGTCAGGAGAGAAAAGAAGTTTTTAAATTCGATTGGAAGGAAAAAGTTTTTGAAATGGTGCTAAGATATCCCATCCCAAAGAACTGTAAAAAGATTGAACGGAGAT
The DNA here is from genome assembly GCA_937124575.1 of uncultured Pseudomonadota bacterium. Taxonomy (GTDB): domain Bacteria; phylum Desulfobacterota; class BSN033; order BSN033; family UBA1163; genus RBG-16-49-23. Next base: position 380 of record CAKZKY010000154.1, read on the forward strand.
CATGCATTTGACGAAGATGTTATTGAGTGCCGTAACGAAGATATCGTTTGGTCTGGGAGTTTATTTTAAAAGCCTGCAAACAGGGACTATCAACCGACGAATATTCGGGGCCGCAGTGACCATCGGGGCGTTAACCTTGATCGTCCAGTTCGTGGGATTGGCAAAAGACCTGTTAGTGGCCGCACAATTTGGAACGAGTGATGCATTAGATGCATTCCTAATGGCGATGGTTGTCCCTACATTCATCATTAATATAGTTGCAGGCTCATTCCACTCCGCTCTCATCCCTATCTTTGTTCGGGTTAAGGATAAAGAAGGTGAAAAGGCAGCTCAAGAGCTATTCTCGAGGTTAACGGTCTACTGTGCAGCCTTTCTGCTTTTAGTTCTCCTGTTCATTGGCTTTTTAGGACATTTAATCATGCCCTTAATGGCCTCAGGTTTTCATAAAGAAAAGGTCGCTCTTACTCAAGACCTTTTTTATTGGCTTCTTCCGATGATTGTTTTCCAAGGGATGATCGTAATTTGGTCTGCTACCCTTAATACCTATGGAAGATTTTCTCTTCCCGCTATTGCTCCAGTCCTTTTGCCCTTAATTACAATGATTGTCTTGATTTCAGTGGGGTCTCGCCTCGGTATTTACAGTCTGGTGATTGGGACGATTGGAGGATTTGCTCTCCAGCTAATCATGATTGGGCTTGGGCTTCGAAGTCAAGGATTACGACTTCGGGAACGATGGGAGAAAAATAACGCCCAGATACGAGAAATGATGGGACAGTATTTGCCTATCGTTGCTGGAGCGGCCTTAATGAGTGGGACAATGCTAATTGATCAAGCAATGGCTGCGGCGCTTCAGCCAGGTAGCTTATCAGCATTGAACTATGGAGGCCGGTTGGTCACGGCGGTTCTCGGATTAACCGCTGCTTCCATCGGAACGGCAGCCTTTCCTTATTTCTCTAAGCAGGTTGCAGACAAAGACTGGGGTACGTTGAGGCAGATGCTTACCGATTATTTGCGTTGGATTTTTGCCATTACTGTCCCCATTTCATTGCTCATTTATGTCTTCTCTGAGCAGATTGTTAGGTTACTCTATGAGAGAGGGGCCTTTCTGCCTGAAGACACTTATTTGGTTGCGCGAGTTCAATCCTTTCTTATTTTTCAAATCCCTTTCTATATCAGTGGGATTTTAGTCGTGAGAGTGATCTCATCTTTACAAGCAAACCAGATTCTCATGTGGGGCTCTGGGGTAAATCTGTTGTTTAAGATCATCATGAACTATCTCTTTATGGGGTGGTTAGGCGTTGCCGGAATTGCTTTATCAACATCAGTCATGTATTTTGTATCGTTTATATTTGTCTATGTTTTTGTCATAATGTCTCTCAACAAGTTAACTCGAAGGGACAATTACCACTATGGATGTGGATCAAAATAGAATCTGGTCATATTTTCAAAATGAGAGGATCGATGTCTTCTCTCATTCAACTCCAAGGCTCCGGTTTCTTGCAGATGAAGCCAGGAAATTGGTAAAATCGGAATCGCCTTTAGCCCTGAACATTGGTGTTGGAAATGGCTTTATTGAGGAATATCTCTTACGCAAAGGATGGGGAGTTCGCTCATTAGACCCATGCGAAAATGTGATAAAAAGACTCCGCGAAAAAAATATTGAAGCCGATGTAGGATCCATTGAATTGTTACCTTATGAAGATATCACATTCGATGCAGTTTTTTGCTCAGAAGTATTAGAACATCTTTCCCCAGAACAGACGGATACTGGACTGAATGAAGTTTGCAGGGTCTTGAAAACCGGAGGTATTCTCCTTGGCACTGTGCCACGCCAGGAGAGTCTGAATGAAAATATGGTGATTTGCCCTGATTGCGGACGATTATTTCATCGGTGGGGGCACCAACAAACATTCGACGAGAAAACCCTTGTAAGCTTTTTCCCAGAGGGGTTGAAGGTATTGAATGTGAAGCCAATGCTATTTATTAGATGGGAAGGGTTGAACTGGAAGCGACGTGTTGCCGCATTTTTGAAACTTTTGTTATTTTACCTCGGTAGTCACGGTAGTAATGAAACAATCTATTTTTTGGCGAGAAAATGTTAGACAAACAAAATGAATGAGATCCAACCTATCTATAATAAATGCAATATGTTGGTTTCACGGGAGTCCCATATGAAAATGGAAAGGGATGTTTCATGAAAAACGAGAGAAAAGAAAAGATGCCAGGAGAAAAACGCTTTGAATTTGGAAAAAACTGGCAACGATTTCTTTCTGTATTGAATGAGGAAAGGATTTCGGAGGCGGAAAAGTCATTGAAGCAAATGCTGGAGATAGACGATTTGAAAGAGAAGTCTTTTCTCGACATAGGGTCAGGAAGCGGTTTGTTTTCCCTTGCGGCAAAAAGATTAGGGGCAATCGTTCACTCCTTCGATTACGATCCGCTTTCCGTGGCCTGCACAAAGGAATTAAAGCGGCGTTATTTCCCGAACGATCCACGATGGATGATTGAACAAGGGGATGTTCTTAACCCAAATTATCTAAAATCCCTGGGTCAATTCGATGTTGTTTATTCCTGGGGGGTGCTCCATCATACAGGGGCTTTATGGGAGGCGCTTGGGAATGTTGCCCCGTTAGTCAATGAAGGAGGAAAGTTGTTTATCTCAATATACAATAACCAGGGCTTCATGAGTAAGTATTGGAAGTTTGTAAAGAGGCTTTATAACCGGTCTTCAAAACCGGTCAGGGCACTCCTGATCTTCTGCTTTGGTCTATTTTTTGAAACAAGGGGGGCAGTTGCTCGTGTCCTCCAGGGGCAAAATCCTCTTCCATTTAAGGCATGGGCCGATAAGAAAAAAAGCAGGGGGATGTCTGTCTGGCACGATCTTGTCGATTGGGTGGGAGGCTACCCATTTGAAGTGGCAAAGCCTGAGGAAATATTT
>CAKZKY010000155.1 GCA_937124575.1 uncultured Pseudomonadota bacterium
CCCCCCCTTAACCTAAGGGGAGGTTACCCACTCAATACCCGGATGAACCAAAAAATTGTTTATTAGTCATTGCGAATTGACCATTGATCATTGCAAAATGGTGATGATGAAGAATCCTCTTTTGGAAGTTCGAGGCCTGACGACCCATTTCTTCACAGAGGATGGGGTGGTAAGGGCAGTCGAAAATGTGAGTTTTGAGATTTTCCCTGGTGAGATCGTCAGCCTTGTGGGTGAATCGGGTTGTGGAAAGAGCGTGACGGGCCTCTCTCTGTTAAGGTTGATTCCAATACCTCCTGGTAAAATCCTGAACGGAGAGCTTCTTTTTGAAGGAAGAGATCTTTTGACGCTGGAAGAGAGAGAGATGGAACGGGTAAGGGGGAATGATATCTCGATGATCTTCCAGGAACCGATGACTTCACTCAACCCCGTCTTCACGATCGGCAATCAGATTATGGAGGTCCTCCAGCTCCACCAAAATCTCGACAAGAAAGAGGCCCGAAGAAGAGCCATCGAGATGCTGGACAAGGTGAAGATCCCTTCTCCTGAAGTGAGGATTGACTCCTACCCCCATCAATTGAGCGGAGGGATGAGACAGAGGGCGATGATCGCCATGGCACTCTCCTGTCAACCCAAGCTCCTCATTGCCGATGAACCCACAACTGCACTCGATGTAACGATTCAGGCGCAGGTGCTTCACCTGCTCAAGGAGATCCAGAGAGAGATGGGGATGGCTGTGATGCTGATTACCCATGATCTCGGGGTGGTCTCTGAGATCGCAGACCGGGTGGCAGTCATGTACGCAGGTAGGATTGTGGAATCCGGACCCATCGAGGCAATCTTCGGAGAGATGCGGCATCCCTATACGAAAGGGCTTCTCGAGTCGATCCCTCAACTCGAAGAGAAGAAGAGAAGGCTCAATGCCATCCCGGGTCAGGTCCCCAATCCGATGGACCTGCCTTCGGGCTGTAAATTTCATCCAAGGTGTTATCTGAAGGTCGACGATTGTAAGAGGGAGGAACCCCCACTCTTCCAGGTCAATGGCAACCACTTCAGCCGTTGCCTCCGCTGGAGAGAGTGTTGCTGATTTAAGGTAATGAGTTCGGAGTTAGGAGTTCGTAGTTCGGAGTTTTAATGCACACCTCTGAATTGGAAAAGTTGAGATTGAGATGGATCAAAACGGTTATCTGATTCAGGTTCGTGATCTAAAAAAATATTTCTACCGAGAGAGGCTCTTCTCGGCGGCGAAAGAACCCATTCGTGCCGTCAATGGCATCACCTTCTCCATTCGAAAGGGCGAAACGCTCGGACTGGTGGGAGAGAGTGGCTGCGGCAAGACCACTGCGGGCAAAGCCATCCTGAGACTGATTGAGCCAACCTCTGGCCAGATCTTGTTCAAAGGAAAAAATATCCTCGATCTCAATCGAGAAGATCTGAGAAGATTGAGACCCCAAATGCAGTTCATCTTCCAGGACCCCTATGAATCGCTTAACCCCAGGATGAAGGTAGGAGAGATTGTGGGTGAAGGTCTGGAGGTTCACCGGCTGGCACATGGAAAAGAGAAGGCCGAGAGGGTGTCCGAGATCCTCCAGAAGGTCGGGCTCCATCCAGGGGATGCCCTGCGTTATCCCCATGAGTTCAGTGGCGGACAGCGACAGAGAATCGGCATTGCAAGGGCCATCTCACTTCATCCCGAACTGATCGTTGCGGACGAGCCGGTTTCAGCCTTGGATGTCTCCATCCAGGCACAGATCCTCAACCTCCTGATGGATCTGAGAGATCAGCTGGGTCTCACCTACCTCTTCATCTCCCATGACCTTCGTATTATCAAACATATCAGCGATCGAATTGCCGTGATGTATCTGGGAAGAATGGTGGAGATGGCAAAGGCAGAAGATCTCTTTCAACGCCCGACCCATCCCTACACACAAATTCTGCTCCAAGCCATTCCTAGATTGGGTCCTTCAAGAAGGAGATCGGAGCTCCCATTCCGAGAGGAGCTTCGGCCCCAAACTTCGGAAAAGGGATGTCCCTTTCAGCCCAGATGTTCCTATACAAAAGAGAGATGCCAGATCGAAGAGCCTCTTCTGATAGACCAAGGCGAGGAGCATTTCGTCGCCTGCCATCTTGTCTCACGGTCCCATTAAAAATTTGCTTTTTTTTAAAAAAATATTCTAAAATAAAAAAGATAAGATTAGAATGTTTACCCCATTAGAAAGCCCTGCTGCTTGCCCCATGCAGAGCTTAGCTTTTATTGGGGTGTGAGCCTTATCGATAGAAGGGCGAAGCTCTTCTAACAGGGCTTACCTGGTGATCGAACCATTATCAAATCGCAGGTGAGAGAGGTCATGGAGGAAGAAAAACTTCTCTATTTTAAAGGATATCTTGAGGGACAGCTTCACAATCTCTTGCTTGAAGCTGGAAAGACCTGCAGTGACATGCGTCATAATCGCAATGCGATCTTTCCCGACCCTACAGACCGTGCCTCTCTGGAGGCAGATCGTAACTTCCTCTTGAGGATCAAAGACCGGGAAAGAAAACTGATCATGAAGGTGAAGGAAGCTCTGGATCGAATCGATAATGGGACTTTTGGCATCTGTGAATCATGCGGAAAATCTATCTCAGAAAAGAGGTTGATGGCCAGACCGGTCACCACACTCTGCATCGAATGCAAAACAGAATTGGAGGACCAGGAGCGGAAAGAGAGGCTCAGGGGAACAAGACCAAAGAAAAAATTCCCCTCCTAATACGACTCATATGCCGGAATTGAGAAGGGATCCCATCCACGGAAGATGGGTCATCATTGCCACTGAACGGAGCAGAAGGCCCTCTGATTTTGCGCGGGAAGAACAAAGGTCCGTTGGTGGGTTCTGTCCTCTCTGTGAGGGAAATGAAGACCGAACGCCCCCAGAAGTTTTGGCCTTTCGGGATAATGGAACACCTCCAAACTCGCCAGGATGGTCACTTCGTGTCGTTCCGAATAAGTTCCCGGCACTCCGCATCGAAGGAGATCTGAACCGAGAGGGGGATGGCATCTATGATAAAATGAATGGCATCGGGGCCCACGAAGTGGTGATCGAGACGCCTCATCATTCTGAAACTCTGGCCACCCTCCCCTTGAAAGGTGTAGAAAATGTTCTCTGGGCTTACCGGGAGAGGATGATTGACCTGAGGCGTGATGAGCGACTTCGATACATCATGGTCTTTAAAAATTATGGATCCGCTGCTGGCGCCTCTCTCGAACATCCCCACTCCCAGATCATCGCCCTTCCCATCATTCCCACAAGGGTGCGAGAAGAGATCAAGGGTTCGAAAAACTACTTTCTCTATAAAGACCGGTGTGTCTACTGTGACATCCTCCGGCAGGAGCTCCGTGAGAGGAAACGGGTCATTACAGAGAACAGCGGATTTGTCTCCATCGCTCCCTTTGCCTCGCGATTTCCATTTGAGACCTGGATCCTTCCCAAGATTCACCATCCCACTTATGAACAGATGGAAGGATCCTTCTATGGGCAGGCTGCTGAAATCCTATCCAATACCTTGCGGAAGCTGAAACAGGTTCTCGACGACCCACCCTACAATTATATCCTTCACACCTCTTCCTTCCCAGAACAGGACCAGGATTATTACCACTGGCATATTGAGATCATGCCCAAGTTGACCAAAGTGGCTGGATTCGAATGGGGCACAGGATTCTACATCAATCCCACACCCCCAGAAGATGCCGCCGAATATTTGAGGGAGGCGAAATAGCCAGCCATGTCTGTTCATTCCGACGACTATGCCTTTCTGAAGACAACGATCGAGCTCTCCACTTCCTCCCTCCCCATCGAGGAGAAGATCAAACAGATCCTTCAGTCCACTACCGACCATTTTCATCCGGATCGCTCTCTCCATATTCGACCCGAAGCCATCTTGAAGGGAGGATTTCTTTCACGGGTGGCAGAGAAGAGAGAAGCCCTCTGGGTTGACGAAAAAAGACCCTTTCAAGAAGAAGCGATCCTTGTTCAAGAAAAGGATCTGGTCTGCCCAACCTTTGCCTGCCTCCCTCTTTCGGAGGAACCTTCTAGGTCCGGGATTTTTTATATCGGTTTTTCAAAGAGCCGAACCTTCTCCTCTGCCGAGATGGATCTTCTCCTCCTGTTGGCCAAAGAACTCGGATCGGCCATCCAAAATGATCATCTCCTTAAGGCAACCGAGAAGACGCTCTCAGACCTAAAGGCGATTCATCGAATGGGACAGGTGGTCACCTCGACATTGAACCTCGAGGAGCTTCTGGCGCATATCGTTCACACTGGCTTAAAAATCTTAAAGGCACAAGGAGGCGTATTACGCATTGGCCAAGAGGACTCAGAGGAGTTGAGGGTGAGATACAGTATCGGATCATATCATCAGAACCCTCTGGATGAACGGATTGCGAAAAAGGTTTTTCTCAGCCGAACCCCACTCTCGCTTACTCCAGAGACCGAGGAGAAACCCTTTAGCTCACTGCTCTGCGCTCCCCTGTTCTCAAAGGAGAGAGGCATTGGGACCTTAGCCTTTTATGACAAGCAATCCGATTCCTCCCGATTTGACGAGAGAGATCTGCAGTTGCTTCTGACGATGGCCAACCAGATGTCCTGTGCCATTGAGAATGCCATAACGTATCATGAAATCTCCTCAATGGCACTGGATCATGAGCGAAGGGTGAGACAGCTCTCCATCCTGTGGGAATTGAACAAGGCGCTTCTCACCACTGTGAACTTTGAACGAATCGTCCATATGACCCTGACCGCCATCACGATTGGCGATGGACTCGGGTTTAATCGAGCCATGCTCTTTCTCGTCGATGAAAAGGATCATACCCTCAAAGGGTTGATGGCGATCGGCCCCAATAGCGCTGAAGAGGCAGGAGAGATCTGGTCCACCCTTTCTCAACGGAAAGGAAATCCCTCTGAGCTGATTGCCCAGATCGAACCTTCAATGAATAATCCTTCCCGTCTCAACGCCATGGTGAAGGAGATTCAGATACCCCTGGAGCATGAACAGTGTATCCTTTCACGCACCGTTCTCGAAGGAAGACCCTTTAATGTAAAACTCCCCCATGGTCAAGAAGAATGGGTTCAAACACGGTGCGAAAGAGGATGTGCCCTTGTCTCTGAAGTCGGTTGTTATGTCAGTGAACATCTGAGCCAAAATCCAAAGGTCTATGCCTTTGCCACGATTCCCCTCTGGGGCAAGGGAAAGGTCATCGGCGTGATCCTCGTTGACAATCTTTACAATCAGAATCCGATCACCGATGAGGACATCCGCTACCTCACCATGTTTTCAAACCAGGCAGGATTGGCCATCGAGAACGCCATGCTCTACCGGAATTTGGAGGAGGTCCACCAGGAGCTGAAGGAGACCCAGAGTTTCTTGGTCCACCAGGAGAAGATGGCCGCCTTGGGCGAACTCTCCACCTCCATTGCCCACGAGATCAGAAATCCCATTGTCTCCATCGGAGGATTTGCCCGTCGCCTCGATCGCGCCCTCCCCGACGATGCGCCGGAGAAGCGCTATACCCGGACGATCGTCAAAGAGGTAGAAAGGATCGAGAACATTCTGAGCCATATCCTCACCTACACCCATGAAGCCGCTCCTTCCTTTAAGCCGCTCGATCTTCGGGAGGTGATGGAGGATTCTCTCTCCATGATTTCAGAAGGATTTCGAAACGGAGGGGTTCAATTGAGCCGAGACTTTTCAGAACAGATCCCCACCGTGAAGGGTGACTACTATCAATTGAAACAGGCTTTTTTCAATCTCATCAACAATGCCTATGAATCGATGAAAGGCGAAGGAACCCTCTCTATCCGCATCTATCCCCAATCGATCAATGGAGCCTCTTTTGTGAAAGTGGAAGTCGAGGACATGGGAGGAGGCATTGATCCTGAAGCCCTTCATCACATCTTCAATCCTTTCTATACGACGAAGGATAACCGGTTGGGTTTGGGCCTGCCCATCATCCATAAGATTGTGACCTCCCACCAGGGCAAGATCGAGGTGAACAATCATCCTGGAGAAGGAGTGACCTTCATCCTCACCCTACCGGCACAAGAGGAGAAAGAGAAATGAAGAGGGTCCTGGTCGTGGATGACGAGGAGAGCATCCGCCTCCTCTATAAAGAGGAATTAGAAGAAGAGGGATATGCTGTAGAGGTAGCCCGAGATGGTCTGGAAGCCTTGGAACAGCTTCCTCTATTCAAACCCGACATCGTCACCCTCGACATCAAAATGCCGAGGCTCAACGGAATTGAGACGCTCAAACGGATTCGAGAAATAGAGAGGCGGCTTCCCATCATCATGTGCTCTGCTTACGGCGAATTCAAACAGGATTTAACCACATGGGCCTCCGATGCCTATGTGGTCAAGTGTGCGGATCTGACCGAGTTAAAAAATACAATCCGAAGACTTCTGGGGTTACCATGAGGGTTAAAAAAGCCGTCATCCCAGCCGCCGGTTTTGGAACACGGTTTCTTCCAGCCACAAAGGTCGTCCCAAAGGAACTCCTTCCTATTGTGGATAAGCCGACTATTCAGTACATTATGGAGGAAGTAGCTTCGTCAGGTATCGAAGAGGTGATTCTCATCACAGGCCGAGAAAAGGGTTCGATTGAGGACCACTTTGACACTTCGAGCGAATTGGAGAACCATCTCCGTATGAAAGGAAGGCCGGACCTTCTGAAGATTGTACAGGATATCTCGGAGATGGTTACCCTGGTTTCGGTGAGACAGAAAGAGCCTCTGGGTCTGGGACATGCCATTCTCTGTGCGAAAAAGGTGGTGGGAAAGGAACCCTTTGCTGTTCTACTGGGAGATGATCTCATTGATGCCAAAATTCCATGCATCCATCAGATGATGGAGATCTATCAAGACATGGAGGGCGCATTGCTTGCGATCCAGAAAGTCCCTCGAACAAAGACACATCTCTATGGAATCATCAAGGGGAAGAAGGTGAAGGATCGGGTCTATTCGGTCGAAGAGATGGTAGAAAAACCGGAGAAAGGAAGATCTCCCTCCAATCTGGCCATCATCGGAAGATATATCCTTCCTCCTCGCATCTTCGAACTATTAGAGAAGGTCAAGCCTGACCAGAGAGGAGAGATCCAGCTCACGGATGGGCTGAAGGAACTGAATAAGGAAATCCCCATCTATGGATATGAATTTATCGGTGATCGCTATGATGCCGGAGATAAATTGGGATATCTCCAGGCCAATCTCTCTTTTGGCCTGAAACACCCAGAGATCGGCCCAAAACTGAAGCGGCATTTAAAGGATTTATCTTTGCGTTTTCGATAGTCCATCGTTCGGTTTTTTGTTCTCCGTTCACAGCTCATGGTAAAATGCAACAGATCACATTTTTAGGGGCAGTAGCTCAGCTGGGAGAGCGCCAGAATCGCACTCTGGAGGTCGGGGGTTCAAATCCCCTCTGCTCCACCAAAAAGGACAAAGGGTTAACCAAATGGGTTAGCCCTTTACCATATTCGAGGCAATTCCAATTATGAGGGAGTGCAGGTCATGAGGATTCGCACACCGGGAAAAGTTCGGGAAGGGCTCTGGTTTTTGGGCCAGGAAGAGACAGGGGTCTATCTCCTCGAAGGAAAAGAGTGCTCCATGTTGGTCAGTGGAGGCATGAGTTACATCGTTCCGGATATCCTTGAGCAATTCAAAGAATTTGGGATTGATGAAAACAGGATCAAAAAGATTCTGATCCTTCACTCCCATTTCGATCACGTAGGAATCATCCCCTTCTTCAAGCGCCGCCATCCAGAGATCGAAGTCTTGGGTTCCGAGCGGGCATGGGAGCTTCTCAGAATGGAGAAGGCCATTGCCACCATCAATCAGTTCAGCCAAAATGTGGCCAAGAGGATGGGGAAAGAATCGGTCTATTCAGAGTACGATCTCGATTGGAGAGATGACGTTTCTGGAAGAATGGTCCGTGAAGGAGACCCGATTGACTTGGGAGGTGTGGAGGTTTCCATCCTCGAAATCCCTGGCCACTCCTCATGCTGTATTGCAGCCTATGTCCCGCAGTGGAAAGCGCTCTTCCCCACTGACGGAGGAGGCATTCCCTTCGATGAGACGATCGTCACCTCGGGGAATTCGAACTACACCAAGTATCAAAAAAGCCTTGAGCGGCTAAGGCCTCTCGAAGTGGAATATTACTGTGCTGACCATTATGGGTATGTGACTGGAGAAGAGGCGAGACAGTTCATATCAAGAGCCATCGAGATGGCAAAAAAGAAACGCATCGAAATGGAGGAGGCCTATCGGGCCACCCGCGACATTGATGCCGCAGCAAAGTTGCTGATCGCTTCTTTTTATGACGAAAACCCTAATTACTTTTTATCGCCGGACATCTTTCTCGATGTCCATCGCCAGATGATCCGCCACCTCGCCAGTTTGATCGATCAAAAAGATTAAAGACCACAATCCCCTTGACACTTCTTTTTGAGTGGCCTACGATTGGGGTATTCGTTTGTTCAACGAAACTGACCCCTGAAATCGAAGTTCACCGGTTCTATCATAGGAAGCGCCATGGGCGAAACCCTAGGCACAGATGAGCCTATTGAAAGGAAGAAGGTTATGGCTACTTTTGTATTGATTCATGGGGCGTGGCATGGAGGTTGGTGCTGGGACAAGGTGGTTCCCCTTCTTAAGGGAAAGGGGCACAAGGTGGAGGCCCCAGATCTGCCGGGTCACGGGAAAGACAAGACACCCATCATGGAAGTCTCACTAAAAGCCTATGTGGACCGTATCTGTCAGATTCTGGATGCCCAATCTGAACCAGTGGTTCTTGTGGGTCACAGCATGGGTGGGATTGTGATCTCTCAGGCCGCTGAATACCGGCCTGAGAAAATTAAAATCTTGGTCTATTTAACCGCTTTTCTCTTGCAGAACGAGGAGTCCTTACTTCAGGTTGCTGGAGGCGATACGGAGGCATTGGTCTTACCCAATCTTATCATGGCAGAGGACCAGAGCTATGCTACGATCAAGGAGGAAGCGATCAAAGAGGCCTTCTATGGAGATTGCTCCGAAGAAGATGTAAGGTGGGCGAAATCGCTTCTGGTTCCCCAAGCCGCTGCTCCTCTTGCAACTCCCATCAGGATTACAGAAAACCGTTTCGGCAAAATACCACGGGTTTATATTGAATGCCTGCGGGACAGAGCAATCTCTCCATCCATTCAGAAGAAAATGTATACAGCCCTTCCATGCCAGAGCGTCATTACGCTGGATACCAGCCATTCACCATTCTTTTCAGCACCTGAGACACTGTTGGGCCATTTAACCTCATTGAAGGTTTAATTTTTGATGAAAGCCGAGTCCGCTCTTTTTCAAAAGGAGATTGTGATCGAGAATCTTCATCAGCATGTGGGATACCTCTCTGTTAAAATCGGAGAGCGGCATCTCTGGAAAGAGGGATCTCTTGAAAAAACAGCTGATTATATTGAATCAGCCTTAACCTCCTATGGGTATCCGGTCCAGCGTCAAACCTACTCGTGCTATGGGAAGAGTGTTTCAAATCTGATCGCTGAAAAGGCTGGACTGGAGAAAGATGTAGTGGTCATCGGTGCCCATTATGATACCGTTCCCGGAACGCCTGGTGCAGATGATAATGCCTCGGCCGTTGCGGGTCTTCTCGAACTGGCAAGGTTACATCGAAATATCCCGAATAGAAAGCCCCTTCTCTTCGTCGCTTTTGCTAATGAAGAGCCTCCCTGTTTTGGATTTTCCAATATGGGAAGCATGGTTCATGCAAAGTCGTTAAAAGATCAAGGGATTGCAGTTGAGGTGATGGTTTCGCTGGAAATGATCGGGTTCTTCCGCCCTGAACAGATTCAGAATTATCCTCTTCCAGGGATGAACCTTATCTATCCGAAGACGGCAGACTTTATCGGTGTCGTTGGAAATTTCCGGTCATCAAAATATGTCTCCCTTTTCAGAAAGGGAATCAAGAAGCACTCTGCCATCGATGCGAGGTCGTTGACCGGCCCGGAATTTTTTGGAGGGATTAACCTTTCAGATAATTCTTCCTTCTGGCGCCATGGGTTTAGGGCCATTATGGTCACAGACACCTCGTTTTTCAGGAATCCCAATTACCACCAGGAGACCGACACGATTGACACACTGGATTTGGAGAAGATGGCAGAAGTTGTCAGAGGGCTTCACTTTACGCTGTCGGAGATATGATCTAATAGTCACATAGTCTTAGAGTCGAATAGTCTTATGGTCATTTGACTAAGCGACTATCCGACTAAGGATTGTGAAACTGTGATTTAAGGGAGTGGATATGGTCAAAGAGATTAAACTTTCAAGGCCGAAGGAGAAGGGATCGGTCTCCATCGAAGAGACATTGAATCAGAGGAGATCGGTGAGGGACTACAAAAAGGGTTCGTTGAGCTTGGAGGAGGTCTCCCAACTCCTCTGGTCAGCAACAGGGAAAAATCTTTACCGCAGAACAGCTCCCTCTGCAGGAGCCACCTATCCACTGGAAATTTACCTGGTTGCAGGAGAAGTGGACGGATTGGAACCAGGGCTCTATCATTATTCCATCACCAAACATTCTTTGGAAAAGACGAAAGAGCAGGATGTCCGCAGAGGATTATGCCGGGCCGCCTTAGAGCAGAGGATGATCGAAAGGGCACCTGTCAGCATCGTCATTGCAACAGATTATAGACGGACAACAGGCCATTACGGTCAGAGAGGGATCCGCTATGTCCACATGGAAGTGGGCCATGTGGGCCAGAATGTTTCGCTTCAGGCTGTGGCACTCAATATGGGATCGGTCATGATCGGCGCATTTGATGATCGGCAGGTCAAAGAGATTCTCGAAATCGAGGAGGAGCCCCTCTATATTATTCCTATAGGAAAGGTTTAAAGAGGTGAATGGTTAAGGGAACGAGGCCCGTTTCGGTTATCGGTAACGGCGAGGTAAAGAAAATAAAAAGACCGTCAACGTCACCTTTGATGAACGATACGGACTTCGTAACCGAAGCCTTCACATTATTGGGTTCTTTTATAATGGATTCCCTTTCAAACCGATGGCCTCCGCCACTTCCTGCATTCCTTTGATTGTGTCGTCAATCAATTCGTCAAGCCCCACCTGGAGCATCTCTGCACCTTTCTCGATGATCGAGCGATCCACACCAGCGGCAAATCGCTTATCCTTCCATTTGTTCTTAACGGATTTGACCTGAACATCGAGGACACTCTTGGAAGGCCGGATCAAAGCTGTTGTAACCACGAGCCCTGTCAGCTCATCAATGGTGTAAAGATATTTTTCTAAATTGCTCTCTGGCTTGACGTCAGAGCAGATTCCCCACCCATGGGAGACGGCAGCCCGGATGTACTCTTCGGGCCATCCATGCTGCTGAAGAATCTCTCCAGTCTTCTGACAATGCTGGTCAGGAAACTGTTCATAGTCGAGGTCGTGAATCAGACCGATGATTCCCCACTTCTCCTCATCTTCTCCCCGCTTTCGAGCAATGTATCGCATGACCCCTTCAACCGAGTAGGCATGTTTTCTCAGACTATCGCTTTCGTTATATTGATGAAGAAGTTCCAGGGCTTCCTGACGTGTTGGTATCTTACTTTCCATCGTTACGCTCCCTTTTTTTAAATCCCTTTATCACGTCTTCTGATGAAGGTCAAGTTTTCGAAAGCATACCAACTCCCTTGCAATATAA